>JAFAUE010000121.1 GCA_019243475.1 Acidobacteriota bacterium
AGACTACGACGAGAAGCTCGCGCGTCTGAACTACTGGCCTGTTTACACCTACCGCGCCTCTGGTTTCTCTCCCAACTTATTGCGGAGCTACGCCAATCCCATGGAGCCGGTGCGCTGCGTGCTGATGATCGTAGAAGTGAGCACCAACGTAAACGGGCTGAAATCTACGGCGCACAGCAGCACGCTGGAATTCTTCAGCTACTTTACTGACGAGACGGTTCTCGTCACGCGCAACATGAAACTCAAATCGGTTTTCGAAGAGCCTCCGTACCGCATCACTCAGGAATGCCCGCGTGTTACCGATCCGGCGGAGTTGCGCCGGCGCCACATGTCCAAGCTGCAGGAACTCAATCGCGTAGCCAAACCGGCTGCGTCCGATCCTGCGGCAATCAACAAAGAGTTCCAATATGGCCATGAGCGCTTTTGCGGATATCAGGTCCAGCGCGGAAACCTAAAACCGGACAGCAGCGGGAATTGGCTGCAGATGACGGGCAAAGTTCACTGGCGCGGCATCATGAACTTTCTCAATCCCTTCGTGCAGCGATTTGCGTTTTCGCGCTTCATACCAGCCGCCTTGCTTGGGATCTCAATTCCTATACTGGCGTCGCTTTTCGGCGCCTCGGCCGTCGCGCGCTTGGCGCCTTCATTCACGATGCGGCCGGATGCGCTCCAGAATCTGATCGCGTTAGCTTCCTATATGATCGCGGGAGCGGCAATCGGCTTTTGCCTCGAAAAGAACAGCTTCCTGTGGAGTTTTATTTTTACTTATCTGGCGGTGGGAGTAGTCCTCGGCTTCCATCCCAATCCTCTTCCCTATGGGACCATCGGCGCTCTGGTGGCCCACGTGGTCGCGCAGCGCGCCAGATCCAGCAGGCTCATTCTCCAGCCCAATGTCGTTCGTAAGCCGGCCGTCGCGGGCGCCACAGCGGGCAAGTAAGGATCAACGCCTGCGGGCCTGGCCGAGATGATTCATCTGCTCCAGGTAATCAGAGTGCGGTCCACCATATTCACAGTCCAACCGATGAAGGCTGCACCGTCGGCGACCTCCGCTTTGGCGTCGTCAGCCTTGAGCCGGATAATTTCATATCGGGAAAACTGAATCGCCACGCCGATCGCGGCGCCGGGCGCAAACTCCTCGACGCGCACCACAGGCCCTTCCCATATAGCGCGAATGGGTTCATCGCGTTCGATCAGTTCGAACTCCAGTCTGGCCTTGCTGGCAAGCTTGGGCTTGTGCCGGCAATAGAAGAAAGCGCCCAGCATGTTGATGTCGCGCAAAAATGCGTTCTGGGGCTGTGTAGGCGAATCGAGAAAAAGCGCCTTGCACTGAATGGAAAGGTGGACTCGGGACGATCTGCGTTGTTCGGGAAGCACGCAGCGCATGATGTCAAGAGCACGTCTACTTGGTTGGGATGCCAAGCTGTCCTCCTCGCATCGAACGGCGCACCGATTCCGTTGCAGGCAAGGCTCCAAACGCTAAGTTGTTGGTTTGAGAGTTCCTCTCCCGCGGTCTATCGCGAATGCGTGAAATTTTTTCCCGGCGGTTCCGGGCCGAATGGAGAAATTGGATAGTGCAAAACTTTGCAATAGCGGCGTACTTTGGCGCAGATTTGGCGCACCCCAACCCCGCTTATCGCATCGCGTTCTTCAGAAACCGCCGCACGCCAAAATCATAAATCGCAGCGCCCAGTACGCCTCCCGTGAGTGGTCCCAAAATGGGAACGAGCCAGGCATGCGAGCCGTTGCTGAAGCCGTTGTTGCGGAAGCCGGCCAGCACCGTGAACAGACGCGGGCCGAAGTCGCGCGCAGGATTGATGGGATATCCGTGCATTCCGCCGAAACTCATGCCAATCGCGACCACCACCAGGCCGATCATCAGCGGCGCGAGATTTGCTCCCGGCGGAGCGTTGAATTCATCGGTGATAGCGAAAATAAGCAGGAGAAGCAGCGCGGTGCCAATCACCTGGTCCAGAAAGCCGGCGCTGGGCCAGGTGGGGAACGCGGGAAAAGTTGTGAATACGCCGGCGGTATGTTCCAAATTGGGATCGACCTGGTGAAAAGCAGGCAGATAGTTGCGGTACACCACCGCCGCCGCTAAGAACGCTCCGGCAGTTTGCGCGATAGAGTAAGGAATTACATTGCGCCACGGAAATCCGCGGAAGATGGCAAGGCTGAGGGTCACGGCGGGATTGAGATGCGCTCCGGAAATCTTGCCGGCAATGTAGATTCCCATGGTCACGGCAAGTCCCCAGCCGATGGTGATGTTTGTATATCCGCCATGGATCAGCTCGCCGGCGTTTCGCGTCGGGAACAAGACCACCATGGCGACGACGCCTGTGCCGAACAGGATCAAAACGAAGGTTCCAAGAAATTCCGCCAGAAGCTCGGCTCCGAGTCTCGATTTGGGAGTCATTATTTTCGTGGTGAAATGGAGGCGAGACAGTGTAGCAGGCAGTCAATCTCCTGCAGGAAAGGCGGGCTCTTTATTGGGGCCTGCTGAAGGTTTCGATTTGAGCTTGCATTAGCCAGAAGCCAGAAGCCAGAAGCTGGAAGCGTGCCTCTACGCCAGCTTGCCGCGCAGGTCGTCGTCCCAGATGAACTTTTCAGGTTCCAGGCTTTCCACGCCGATTTGGCCGGCGCGTTCCGATCCGGTTACACCGACCCAGACCACGCGAAATTTGGCGCGACGCGTGTGCCGCGTGATCCAGAGAACGTCGCCCTCCCCGATGCCATCCACCTTCATGAGTTTGGCGCCGCGGGAAGATACTTCACACGTGCACGCGGGACGCACCCGGGTCGGCTGGTCCTGGGGTGAAATTTTTATTGGAAGTACTGCGGCAACGCGGCTTTCTTTTCGTAAATCGAGGCCCACACCCACTGACATTCACAGCACATCCAGCAAGGGATTGAGTTCCGTTCAGACCTGTTGATTAGAAACGAGACTCCCACTTTGGTCGAGATACCTTGGGTAATGAGGTTTGCCATTACTGAGAGAGACGGGAAGGCACTTGTACACAAACGCGGCCAGATTCTCGACAAATAAGCGTAAAAAAGCCTTTCCTGCCGGGCCTATGTTCTTGATTCTGTGCGTGCGGTGTCCATTTTACGGCGTCAGAAACAGCGCATTATCCTGAATCATCAACGAATTTCCACAGAGAATGCACAGCCTGTGAACCTAAAAAGCGGGTTCGGCGAACGGTCCGCGGAAATTGTTCCACGTGGAACAATTGTGCTCGCGCAATACGGCATTACGACGCGAGACGCCTAAAAAACAAAACAGCTCCCTTTTGCATGCGGCCTCTAAGTTTGCGCCGCAAGTTCACCTGTGCGGAGCCATCGTGACTGATCGAATTGTTCCACGTGGAACAATTCATGCGCGTCGGAGATTGCCACGCAGGCATGTCCCAAACGTAAAGGACTTGCTCAGTGACCTCACTGCGCTCGAATCTGCCAATCAAGAGTGGCGACCGACCTCCCACCGGCACAAATTGTTCCACGTGGAACAATTTGTCTCCATGCCATCGAAGCCAATTGTTCCACGTGGAACAATCCACATGGTTACTGAAACCAATTTGCGAACAATAGCCTCCCTGCCAAGCGTCTCCGTCCAGGAGGCGTGTAGCGGCGATGCAGGCCAATTGTTCCACGTGGAACAATTCTGCCCAAAAAGACAACAGCCGAACTCGATTGAAGTTCGGCTGTTATGAGCTAGTTACTTTTAGAAATGGTGATGCTGTTTCCTGGGTTTAGTGTCCAGATCGGGAGGATGCGCAAGAAAAGTCCCGAGCGTGTGCGGCGTGGTAACGTCCGGTGTGAATGTTGGCTGGAAGCGGGCATGCGACGCGGCTTCGAAGCCGGAGGCGAGCCTGATCAGCGTAGGTTCACTGAATGCTGTCCCGATGAAACTTACTCCCACCGGCATTCCAAACACGTCGCCCGATGGAACCTGAATAATCGGATATCCCGGCGGTCCTGCGAGGCCGGAACTGGCGAAGGTGAAGTGGTCGGTAAGGATCAGATCCGTCGTCCACGCGGGACTGTCGGTCGGCGCCAGGATCGCGTCCAAATTGTATTTTTGTAACGCAGCATCGAGACTTGCCCCGGCTTTGTGATCGATGACCAGCCCGTCGTTATACGTGATTTGTGTGCCACCGCCAGGTACGGCTGGACATGCAGCGTCGGGGAAGTTCGACGAACTGAAGTCGGGTTGACAATCGTTGGCCCCAGTCTTAAGACCCTCGGCTTGGAGGAAGATCTCCTGGCCGAAGTAAGGCATCTCCACGTCGGCGTGTGCGTTGTTGAAGTCGATCGCAGTCTGCAGCGTACCCCCGGCGGCAGGTACTCCCTTGCGGGTTGCGAAGTAGTTGGCAAGATCGTTCCTGATATCGAACTCGAGGACGAAGAACTCACCCTCCGCCGGCGAGAATCCCGCGAATGGCGGACTCGCAGGCTGGCAGAATGCGCCAGTAATGCCGCTGCAATTTCCTGAGCTATTTGGGTCGTCAAGGTCGATAATCGTCGCTCCTGCCGCACCCATTTTTGCAATTGCCGCATAAAACGCGCTTTGCACCTGCGGAGTCGAGTTGGTGATTCCCGAACGCGTCAAGCCTAGCCTCGCGCCGCTAAGGCCATTCGAGTTCAAAAAAGCACTGTAGTCGGCGGGAAGCGCGGGGCGGTTATGTTTCCCGTCTTGGATCGGGCGGCTTGGAGTACACACGTACGGTCCTCCTCCGCTGCCGTCGCAGGCTTCCCATCCCAGAGGGACTCCGCCTGTATAAGCGTCGCGCGGATCCGGGCTTCTGGAGACGATCGCGTTGAGCGTTGCTACGGCATCAGCCACTGTGCGGGCGTGCGGCCCAACGGTGTCCTGGTTGTGCGAGATTGGAACCACGCCGCCTCGGCTAACCAGCCCGATCGTGGGCTTGAATCCCACCACGCCGTTCACGTTCGCGGGGCAAACGATGCTGCCATCGGTCTCGCTGCCAAGGGAGATGGTGGCGAAGTTCGCGGAGGCGGCAGCACCGGATCCCGAACTCGATCCGCAAGCGTTGCGATCCAGGGAATAGGGATTGTGAGTCAGCCCACCGCGTCCTGACCAGCCGCTAGTGGAAAAAGTTGAGCGGAAGTTTGCCCACTCCGAGAGATTGGTTTTTCCCAAAATGATCGCACCTTTGGCGCGCAGGTTGCCGACGAGAGTTGAATCCTGCAGGGCAGGCTGGCCGAACAGCACAAACGAGCCGGCCGTGGTCTGCATCTTGTCGCCGGTATCGATATTGTCCTTCAGCAAAATGGGAATGCCGAGCAGAGGCTTGTCTTTCAGGCTGACGTGACCACGCATCTGGTCGGCCTGTGCTGCGAGTTTCAGCGCGTCAGGATTGAGCTCGAGGATCGCATTGACTCCGGGGTCCAAGGCCTCAATGCGTTCCAGATAGAACTGGACGAGCCCAACCGACGTGAGTTGGCCGGAGTTCATTTCCGCCTGAAGCTGGGCGATGGTCGCTTCGTTGAACCGTGTCGGGGCATTCTCATTGTCTCCGTCCCGCGCTACCGCAAGTGTGGACGCAAAGGCAAGAGTAAAGACGAGCGTGCGCACCATGGGAATTTTCATAGTTCGCTCCTCCTAAAGAGCATTAGTCACAAATGGAGTGAGATACGTGGTCGACAGAATGATCTGAAGGGCCGGATGGAAGTTCGCGCGGGATTCTACTCCCGGCAGAGGCGTGAATCAAAGGAAGCGATTGTTTTACTGGGACAAACCGGCTCCAGCCGCAGACTTTGGTGGGTCGGTCACGGCGCTCGTGTCAACTGGCATTACGAAACGACGCGGCGCGAAATCTTTGAAAAGTAAACGAACCCGGATATGTCTGTGTGGAATGGCGTGCGGAAGTACATGCCCTCCGGTGCGCCGTGGGGCCTGTGAATCCCGTTCTGCGCCGCGGGTTCCGCGCTAGCATAGTCGCATCCCCAAGCAAGTACTCCCCACGACGTAACTCCTCCCCTGGTTAGAGTTCCTCCCCGGAAAGTAATCAGCGGTTTATGTGACCTGCAAGCCCATCTGGCCGATGGTTTCAATTCGGGCATTGTTTCGCCAGAAATTCTGATGAAACGACCGTCCCATTCGAAAGCACAGCTTCGAATGCGGATGTCGGCAGGAGAACACGCGCATGTTTCCCAAATCGATACAGACTTCATTTCGATGGACGCTCTTCGCCGTATTTGCGGTGCTGATGGTTCGTTCATCCGCGGCCCAGCGCCTGACCGACGACGCCTACGTGGCCTCCACTTCGGCTCATGAGAACTACGGCGCCTCGCAAAGCCTGTTCGTGAGCGGAACGAACGCGGACCGCTTCGACGACGACAAGTTTTCAGAAAATGACGGCCGTTCCGAGAACGGAAATTCCAATAACGGTCATTCCAAATTGGAACCAAACTCCGTCGCTTACGTGAAGTTCGATGCGCCCATGGTGCCCGCGAACTCGAAACTCGCGCAGGCCACGGTGACGATTTATGTCGGCAAAGTTTTCGCCGGCGGCATGATCGACGTGTACACCCTGCTGGACACCTGGAACGAGAATACGATCACTGCGGGAAAAGCGCCGCGGCGAGGTCCAGCTGTGATTACCGGTGTGCCGGTAAGCAGCACCGGATACGTTACGCTGGACGTCACCTCGGCCTACGTTGTCGGTCTCGCAGCCAATGGTTTTGCCATAGCCGCAGATCCGGCCTCGCCCAATTTGGGAATCGCGATTGATTCAAAGGAAAACACCAGCACCAGCCACGCGGCCTACCTGACCGTGTTGCTTAGCGGTCCAGCCGGAGCTCCGGGCGAGCAAGGCCCGCAAGGATTGCCGGGACCTGCAGGACCTGTGGGACCGATGCCGCCAAACGCGGTGAGCACGACGCAAGCCAACGACTTCCTGGTCAATCAGTTCTTTCAGGAAGGTGTGTACGCGGCTTCATTTAACGACGTCGGCAATAGCGGCAGTGGAATCTCGTTTGACGCCAAGCACAAAGTAGTGAACATCTTCGGCGGCCCGGGTTGGGACGTTAACATTTCTCCGGGAAGTCCGCACAGCTTTCACGTGAAGAGCGATGCCGAGTTCGACTCCGACGTAGTGCTCACCGCGGGGAATCTTGTGCTGCAGAACGGCAGCATTATTTTTTCTGACGGAACGCAAGTAAGCAGCGCCAGCGGTCTGCAAGGCTCGCAAGGTCCTGCTGGTCCACAGGGCCCACAAGGTCCGATTGGCCCACAAGGACCGGCTGGTCCACAGGGCTCGACCGGCCCACAAGGCCCCCAAGGTCCGCAGGGTGCGCAAGGTCAGCAAGGTGCGCCTGGAGCGGCGGGAGCAACTGGTTCCGCAGGTCCTGCCGGGCCGCAGGGGCCTCAAGGTCCCGCGGGTCCCGAGGGTCCGGCTGGACCGCAAGGTTTGACGGGCAACGTTGGTCCACAAGGTCCACAGGGATTGCAGGGTCCGCAAGGTGCGCCTGGAGCGGCTGGAGCGCCCGGAGCGACTGGGCCTGCAGGTCCTGCGGGACCACAAGGACCTCAAGGTCCAACGGGTGCGGCCGGCGCAGTCGGTCCTCAGGGGCCGGCTGGAGATCCCACCTCTCTGCTGGGAACTGCTGCGAATCCGGTTTCGGATACGTTGTGGGGTAATCTCGCGATTCAAGGCAACTTGACGCTCGCCCAGAGTGGGAATTCAGGTTCCACTGGCCTTCTCAATTTTGGCGACGGCGGAGCGAGCCTGGGCGCAGCGAACGCAGGATTCACCGCGTATGACGCTCACGGCTTAAGTATGCTGCACGTGGGTCCGAGCCAGGATCCCAACGCGCCCAGCACGCAGTTCGTTTTCTCCGACACCAGTAGCGGAAGTTCGACTCCGCTGCTCACGCTCGACAAAAATGGTCTGACCACCCATTTTGGAACGCAAATCAACTGGGGTGACGGCCATACGTCCGAAGGCCTTGCGGCACAGAACAATGGAGTCTTCTTCGTGGATAACGGCGCCGTGACCAACACCGGCTTCGTCTCCGGAGGAGGCATTCTGCTGAATGGTCAGCCGTTGACTCCCGGAATCCAAAGCGCCACAGGAATTGCTCCTCTCCAGCTTGCGGTCCAAAATGGGAACCTTACCGGCAGCATCAACTTCGGTTCTGGTTTCCTGCTTGCCAATGGCGCGGAGACGCTGGATGACAGTGTGGTTCGCGCGTTTGCCGGACAAACGCAGGCTGGCGGAGATTTGTCCGGCAGCGTGTCGAACGCAAGCGTAGCGAAGATTAACGGCGCGCCTCTTGGCTCAACCACTCCCACTTCGGGAAGCATCCTGATGGCTGACGGAACTCAGTGGCACGCGGCACAGCTTTCAGGCACCCAAAACATCAGCGTGAGCGGGTCGGCCGCGAGCTTTACCGGCAATCTCTCCGGTGACGTCACCGGAACGCAACAGAACACCACATTGGCGAAACTGCAGGGCGTGCCGGTCACGACCGCCGGCTTGTCGCCCGCGCAGAACATATTGGTGTTCAACGGAGCGCAGTGGATGCCGAGCGACGGATCTGCGCTTTCTAATCTCAATGCCGCGAACCTGGCGGGCGGACCGATCGCGTCAGCACTGTTGCCCAATTCG
>JAFAUE010000123.1 GCA_019243475.1 Acidobacteriota bacterium
GCAGCGGGAGCATCAGGCGCGAACAGCTTGAGTCCCAGCGCCTTTACGGCCGCGCGAGTCATCTCGGCGACAACTTCTGCGTTGTGGATCAGAGCGTCGCGGCCGGCGGCAACGTCTCCACCCGCTCCGGCTGCGATGTAGTCCAGCGCTGCCCCAAGTGCGGCGACCAATGCCACTGCCGGCGTGTATGCGGACTCGCCTTTCGCAGCGTTCTTGCGCTCCTTGCGAAGGTCGAAGTAATAGCGGGGATTTCTCGTCAGATCCATGCGCTGCCAGGCGTGTTCGCTCACCGCGCAATAGGCTAGACCGGGTGGAATCATCACCGCTTTCTGTGATCCGCCGATGATTACATCGATCCCCCAGCCATCCGCGTCAAAGTGAGTTGTACCGAGTCCCGTAATTGCATCCACCACGAGTAAGGCCTCGGTCTCCTTCGTCAGGGCCGCGACGCTCTCTACGCAATGGCGCGCGCCAGTGGAGGTCTCAGTTGCCTGCATGAAGACGCACTTGACGTCAGGCTTGAGATGAGCGCGCACCTCCTCCATGGCAAATGTCTGACCGTAAGGAACCGCGACCGTATCAACCTGACATCCAAACGCTTTCGCGAGACTCGTCCAGCGCTCGCCGAACTTGCCGGCGCTAAGTACCAGCACACGATCGCCGGGAGAAGTGAGGTTCGAAACTGCAGCCTCCATCGCTCCGGTCCCCGACGAAGCTAGCAGGATGACATCGTTTTTCGTTCCGATAAAAGTTTGTAGTTGACTGAGCACACGCTGATAGAGCGCGCGAAACTCCGGCGTGCGGTGATGCATGTCGGCAGCAGCCATGGCAAACTGCGCGGCTGGCAGCAGCGGAGTAGGGCCAGGCGTAAAAAGACGCACCTTCTTTAACATGTCTCCATTCTACGGTGGAGAGTCGCGGCTTTGCCTGCGGCGAGCGCGCTTTCCTCTGTCCTGTTCATGCGAAATTCTTCTGGCTCACATCAGAAGAATTGATTTCGTTCAATCGGGCGGCTTCTGCTCGTTAGTTGTGCATCTTTAGTTGATTCGGTTTTGCGCGTGCCTCTTCATTTTGCGTTTCTAAAATCCGGAGTCCTGATGAGCCTGATCGCCAATGCTCTTATTGGCGTGTCGCTGGTCTGGGACAAAGTTCTTCTGAAGCAGCCGGAAACGAAGAACCTAGTGAGCTACGTCTTTTGGCTTGGTGCGATCAGCGTGTTTGGGTTGGCGCTGATTCCCTTTGGTTTTCACATGCCGAAGTTGTCGATTGCCGGCATCGCGTTCGCCGCCGGAGTGCTGCATCTGGCCGCGATTTACTTCTACTATGCTGCCCTCAAACGCGGCGAAGCCAGTGAGTCGCTGGCGGTGATGGGCGGATTGAGTCCCGTGGCGACAGCTGTGATTGGCGTCTTCCTGCTGCATCAGCCATTCGCTGGAGGAAAGCTCACCGCCTTTGTCCTACTTACCGCGGGAGGATTTCTGATGTTTATGTCGGAGAAGATGAGCTTCCGACGAATGGTGGTACCGGTAGTTCTCGCTTCACTGTTCTTTGGTCTGGTGAACGTTCTGGAACGAATGGTCTTCAGTGGAACGAACTTTGTCAGCGGCTATGTGTTCTTTACCATCGGCACCTCTGTTGGCGCGCTGCTGCTTCTGATTCCACCGCAGTGGCGGCGGCAAATTTTTCGGCAATCGGAACAAGCTCCTCCGCGCAGCAAATTCTGGTACTTCGTCAATCGTTTCATCGACGGCGTAGGTTCATTCCTCATCTTCTACGCGATCAGCCTCACCCATCCAGCGATTGTGGACGCAATCGGCGGCGTGCGCTTTGTCATCATTTTCGTCGGCGCAGTGCTGCTCACGAATATTTATCCGCAGTGGCTGTGCGAGGACTTCACTGGACGTGAGCTGGTGATCAAAACCGCGGCCACTGCACTCGTAGTGGCAGGCATGATTTGGCTGGCGACGCATGGCGGCCACCAAGAGGCCGGTGCCGCGACCGCCGCCCTCCGCACCGTCTTTGGTTACGACGCTCTCCTGTAAACACCTTATTCAGCTTCTCCGGTTTTGTTGCTACCGTCTTTCGCCAACACAGCCAAGAAGGGAACTGCGACGGGCAAGGATGAAGTCAGCTCTGGCGCTGTGCTCACGATTTCGTGAGCACCAGATGTTGAAGTTGACAACCTGCGCTTTTCGCCGGCCACCAAACTGAAATAAGAACCTTCTCGCAGTTGGGGAACTCTGATGCGGATCGTTGGATTGATGTGCTGCACGATTCTTGGCGCTACCGTTATGACCGCGCAGAGCACTTCCAACTTGCCCCACGCGCGCAATCCAAAATCGCAGCACGTGCGCGAGAGCTTGCTGGCTTCCAATCAGTCACGCATGCAGTGGGAAGCCTCGGCGCTCTTCTCAGCTCCGTTGATACCCGGAAATGACGCAGCTGAGCATCATGCAATCCATATTGAAGACGGGCAAGTGGCGCCAGCTCTGCCGAAATTGCGCCGCGAACTGCTCGCGCCAGTGAGCCCAAAAGTGCTCACCTCGGCAAAGTAGATTCTGAGCTGTTCAAAGCCTAGGAGCTGCTTTTCATCTCGTCCCATACTTTCCAGAACTGCTGCATCTCAGTGGGGCGTCCAAACGAAATTCGCACGTAGTTGTCCATGAGCGGAAAGCGCCGGCCGATCAGAATACCTTTGTTCTTGAAGTAGGTGCTCACTTCAGATGCTGGACGTCCCGCATCCATCATTGCGAAGTTCGCATAGGAAGGGATCGCTTTTAGTCCGCGTCGGCTCGCCTGATTGAAAAACTCCTGGCGGTCGGCCACGATTCGTCGGGTTGCGGTCTGCATCTCCACGGTGTCCTGCAGCGCGGCAAGACCCGCTTGCGCGGCCACCATGTTCACGTTGTCCTGGTTTTGGAACCTGCGCAGTCGCGCCGCGGTTTCTTCGCTGCTGACTCCGTATCCAAGACGCATGCCGGCCATGCCGTAAATCTTCGAAAATGTGCGAGCGACGATTACGCGCGGATTTGACGTGAGTTGGTCGAGATAGGACACGTAATCAGGAGAGCCGGTCGCGAAGTGATGATAGGCCTCGTCAATCAGCAGGTAGCTGTTTGAGGGTAGTTTGGCCATGAAGGCATCGAGGTCCTTGCGGGGAGTGAGGCTCGCCGTCGGATTGTTCGGATTGCAGATGTAGATCAGCGAGGGTCCGCTCGAGGTGTGCGACAGCATAGCATCGAGATCATGCGCGTAGTTGCTGGTGAGCGGTAGCTTTACGATCTCCGCGCCAGTCGGCTCCGCGTAGGCCGGAATGGCCTCGAAAGTCGGCCAGGCGAGTATCAATTTGGAACCTGGCGCGAGAAATGCGCAGGCGCTCACGCGCAGAAGTTCAGTCGAGCCGCAGCCAGTCACTACCTGATGGGGCTGGATCTTGTGCAAATCCGCGATCGCCCACACCAGCGAGTCGTACTCGAAATCGGGATAACGGTTTGCCCAGCCCAGCGCCTGCTGCATCGCCGCGTTCGTCTTGGGCAGAGGACCGTAGGGATTCTCATTGCTGTTGAGCAGAATCGCATTGGCGCGCGCAGCTCCAAGCGCGGTCTTGGCGTCCACTGCCTGGCCATGGCGCGACGGCTCGAATGCCTCGAGAGGAAACTGCGACGTAGCCAGCGCAGCGCCTGCGACAGCGCCGAATCCGAGAAAGCGACGACGACTAAGCATGGGGAGCCTCCTGCTCGAAACCGCGTTTCAAGATAAAGCGTGGCAATAGATTCGTTTCAACAGGATCTTTTCAGTAAAGGTCGTAAAGGCTTTTTTCGCGCATCAAATTTACGCCGAACCTAACATCAGTATCAATTCCAGTTGGGCGAATCTCTTGAAACGTTTTTCTCTGTAACGGACTGCTTGAAACGAATTTCTCCGAAACGCCTTGTCCCAAACGCGATACCGCCTACACTTCCTGAACCGCCTGGGACAGATTTGTAATCGATGACTTCGCATCACCGTACAGCATTCCGGTCACAGGCTTAAAGAAGAGCGGATTCTCCAAGCCGGAGAAGCCCTTGCCTTTGCCGCGTTTTAGCACTACCACAGACTTCGCGCGATCGACTTCGATAATAGGCATTCCCGCTATGGGACTCTTGGGATTGTCGCGCGCATCGGGGTTCACGACATCATTCGCACCGATCACGACGGCAACGTCGGTCTGCGGCAAATCGGGATTGATCTGGTCCATCTCGTACAGCAGCGAATAAGGCACATTGGCTTCCGCCAGCAGTACGTTCATGTGTCCCGGCATGCGGCCGGCGACCGGATGAATGCCGAACTTCACAGTCACCCCGCGACCTTCGAGCAGGTTGGCCAGCTCGCGAACGGCATACTGCGCCTGGGCTGTTGCCATTCCGTATCCGGGAACGAAGACCACCTGCTTGGCATAGGCCAGCTGAGTGGCGACATCTTCGAGCGAAACTTCGCGCATGGTGCCTGTAGCGGCACTCGCAGCCGAATCTGAAACCGCGCCAAAGGCGCCAAACAGCACGTTGTTCATCGACCGGTTCATCGCGCGGCACATCAATACCGACAGGATGAACCCGGAGAAACCGTCGAGCGTGCCGGCAATAATAAGTACGTTGTTGCCCAGCACGAAGCCGGTAGCGGCTGCGGCCAGGCCGGCATAGGAGTTCAGCAGAGACATGACAACCGGCATATCGGCGGCGCCGATTGGAATCACGAGCAGCACGCCGAAGCAGAACGCGAGCGTCATCATGATGTAGAAGGCCATGGCAGCGCTGGGATCGTAGGCGAGATAGGCAAACGAGCCGATCATCACCAGCAGCAGTCCCATATTGAAAAAGTTCTGGCCTTTGAAGGTGATCGGCGTTCCCTTCACGACGCCATAGAGCTTGCCGAAAGCGATCAAGCTGCCGGTGAAGGTCAGGCAGCCCAGCATGACTTCGAAGCCCAGCGCTCCAACTTTCAGCTGGCCCATATTGCCGCCGTAATTGGCGTACTCGGCGATGCCGACCAGCGCCGCCGCCAATGCGCCAAAGGCGTGGGAGAGCGCGGTCCGTTCCGGCATGGCGGTCATCGGCATCCAGATCGACATGGCCGCGCCGATCGATCCTCCGATCAGCAACCCAATCCAGATCCACTGAAAGGTGACGATCTC
>JAFAUE010000299.1 GCA_019243475.1 Acidobacteriota bacterium
GGCCACATCGGCTCCGCCGCTTCCCACTTCGGCACCCAGCCATACGAACTTCAGATAAAGCTGGAGCGGACCGCGGAAAGACTTCAAATCGCCCTCAGCGACTGTGCGCTGCAGAAGCTGATCTTCGATCGCCAAAGCCTTGCCGTCGAGATCCTTGACCGAATCGCCGAGCGACTTGTCAGCATTTGAGGCCTTCAGCATCTTCTGCATGTCCTGGAGCTGCAGGCGCGTCCACTCGAGCTGGTTGATCAGGCGGACCGAAGTATTGGCATCGTTGTAAATGGATAGAGAGAGTTTGGTCGCTGCGTCAACGTCCGCCTCACTTCCCGTAGTGTTCGGATCCTTGAGCACCGTCAGCTTCTCGGTGAACGTTTGCCCGTCGGCGACGAGCTTCACCGTGTACGTGCCGGGCGCGACCAGCGGTCCCAAAGTGGGCTCGCCGCTCGGACTGCGCAGCGCGAAGTTCGACTGCGCGCGTCCTACGCCGTAGTAGTACACCGGACGCGAGTCTTTGCCAACAAAGCGCTTCTCCTCCCAGATGTGCGCATTGCCTTCAGGGATCGTGCGCAGCTCCACATCGTTGATCGACGGATAGCGCAAGTCCCACCACGTGCGATTAATGCCCGCACTGTTCTCAGCCTTCAACCTGCGGATCAACGTGCCGTCAGGGCCTTCCACCGTGATCTCAACCTTCTTCGCCGGCTGTTTCAGCAAGTAATTGATGGAAGCGCCGTAAGGTGGATTCTCGCCGTCGGCGCCTTCGGCCATCTCGCGATGAAAAATTTCGCGGAAGCGGTAAGCCGGGCGCGGCGGAAACAGATGCACAGCATCGTTCCGCAGCGAGTCGCTCCATTGCTCGAGCGGCGTAAGGTCGTCGAGAATCCAGAAGCCGCGTCCGTAGGTGCCGACCACCAAATCCTTGAAGTGCTCCTGCACGGTGATCCAGTGCACCGGAGCGTGCGGCAGGTTGTTTTGCAGCGGCTGCCAGTGATCGCCGTCGTCGAAGGAAACGTAAATCGCGTTCTCGGTCCCCGCGTATAGAAGCCCACGCTTCACTGGATCTTCCTGGATGGAATCGGTGTAGCTGAGCGGCGACTTGGGAATGCCGTTCACGATCAGCCTCCAGCTTTTCCCAAAATCGGAAGTGCGGTAAAGATACGGATCGCGGATGTTTACCTGATGTCCATCGACCGCGATGTAGCACGTTCCTGCGTCATACTTCGACGGAATCACCGCGTCCACCGTCATTTTCGCCGGCATGCCTTTAGGCGTGACATTCGTCCAGTGGGCCCCGCCGTCGCGAGTGACTTGCACTACTCCGTCGTTGGTGCCGGCCCAGATCTGTCCTTTCTCCGCCGGAGATTCAGCCAGAGCGAACACTACGCCTGCGTATTCCACACTCAGGTTATCCACCGTCAGTCCGCCCGAATCGCCATGCATGCTTTCGTCGTTGAGTGTCAAATCGGGACTGATGGTCTGCCAGGTTTGGCCGCCGTCCGAGGTCTTATGGACGAACTGGCTGCCAACGTACACCGTGTTGTGATCGTGCGGCGAGATGGCGATCGGATACGTCCAGTTCATGCGGATCTTTACCTGGCCTGCGTTCGCGCCCATAGTGCGGTCGGGCCACACGCTCACGGAGCGAGCTTGCCCCGTGCGTAGATCGAAGCGCTCGGTGACACCGGCATAGCAGCCGGCCCAAACGATGTTCGGGTCCGCCGGATCGGGAGTGCTCCATCCCGTCTCGCAGCCGCCCGTCGTGGTCCAGTCAGCCGCGGGAATGTTGGAGCCTCCGAGATCGTTCGATGGCCCGCGCTGCGACGGTCCATCCTGCATCTGGCCGTACACGTAATAAGGAATGCGGTTGTCGGTGGCGACGTGATACATCTGCGCGATCGGCAGACGCTTCCAGTGCCACTGCTTGCCGCGCACCAGCGTGATAGCCACGCCGCCGTCGCTGCCGATCATCATTCGGTTGGGATTCTGCGGATCGGCCCACATATCGTGGTTATCGCCGCCCCAGCGGATGAGGTCGGCAGTCTGACCGCCGTCGTACGTGACGCTCATGCTGTTTGAGGGGAAATAAATTTCGTTCTCGTTGTCCGGCATCACCAACATGCGCGTGTAATAGTGCGGACGCTCGTTGAGCAGGCGGCTGTAGTTCAAAAGACGCCAGTTCTCGCCGCCATCGTCGCTGCGCCACAGTGAGCCGCGCTGACCCGTCTCAATCAGCGCATATACCCGGCTGGAATCGTTGGGAGCTACGGCCACATCGATTTTCCCTAAAGGGGAATCAGGCAGACCATGCGCCGTGATGTGCTTCCACGTGTCGCCGCCGTCATGGGAAACAAACACGCCGCTGCCCGGTCCGCCGCTGTTGCGTCCCCAGGTCTTGATATCGATCTGCCAGGTGCCGGCGAACAGCGTGTTGGAATCTTTGGGATCGATCGCGAGTCCCGATGCGCCGGTGTTCTCGTCCACGAAGAGAACGCGTTGCCACGTCTTGCCGCCGTCCCGGGTGCGGAAGACGCCGCGCTCCGGTTGCGGTCCATAGCAGGTGCCCAGCGCCGCCACGTAAACGACGTCAGGATTGCGCGGATCGATGATCACGCGCCCAATGCGGCCGGTGGCGTCGAGCCCCATGTGCTGCCACGTTTTGCCCGCGTCGGTGGACTTGTACACGCCGTTGCCGATCGAGACGTCGCTGCGAATAAATGTTTCGCCCGTCCCCACCCAAACGACGCTGTGATTCGACGGCGCGACGGCGATTGCGCCGATCGATTGCGCCGGCTCCTTGTCGAAGACCGGACTCCAGTTAAAGCCGCCGTCTGACGATTTCCAAACGCCGCCCGACGCGGCCCCGGCGTAATAGACATTCGAGTTGCCGGGCTCGCCGACCACCGCGCTCACCCGATTTCCCGGAGGTCCGATGAAACGGTATTCGAGATGAGCGAACGGAGATTCCGGCTCCGCGTTGTTCGCGCTGCTCGGTTGCGGCGCCGCTTCCGGCTGATTGCCGGAATGGGTCTCCGGCCCGGCGCCCGCTTTCTTTCCCGCCGCAGCCTTTTGCTGCCCAATCAGTGAGGTTGTCAGAATAAGGACAAGGATGGATGAGAAACACAGGAAGGCACAGCGGAAAACCAGCCTCTTAGCCAATCTTCACCTCGATGCGTGACGCGCTATTCGCTTGGGATGAAACGAAGTAACCGCAAATACTACAGCGCAGAAAAGAAGGTGTCGATCAGCGACGGCTGCCAGCTTCCGGTTACCGGCTTCCGGCCAACGCTGTTAACGCGCGAGGGCTAATGTTTCACTCTGGTATCACTCTCTACAACTTTCCATAGACTCGCTCGCGCTAACTACTAAAAACCAGAGGCAGATCTGGACGAAAACGGTATCGACTCCCAGAGTTCCTTCCGAGGCAACACCGCATTTTGCCATTCGTCCCTGCCGGAGAACATTCCGTCACAGCTGGCTCCGAAGCTCGTCCCAAAACGGGAGAAGGTGCGTAATTTCGCTTTTCATTGGCAGCAGGACTGCTGTTCGAGATTCGCTACACCAGGAGCTGCTAATGACGATTCGTTTGTTCCCTCGATTAATTGCGGTATTCGGTCTTGCTCTGTTGCTTATCACCAACTCTTTTGCCAATGACGTGTACGCACGCATTCGCGGCACAGTCACGGACGCGTCGGGCGCGATCGTGCCGGACGCCACCGTCACCGCTACCAACGTTGCCACAAACCAGCAACGCCAGGTGACTGTTTCCAACAATGGCAACTACGAGTTCATTAACCTGCCCATTGGTTCGTACCGCATTAGCGTAGATAAAGCCGGGTTCAAGAGCTTTCAAACAACCGCGATTCCTCTGAACATCAACCAGGTTTACGTCCAGGACATTCAATTGCAGGTGGGTGCCACAACGGAATCTGTGACCGTCGAGGCGGACCCGTCCCAAGTGGAGACTACCAATACGCAGCTGGAGACGGTCATCAAGGGTGACACGATCGTCAACCTGCCTTTGAATGGCCGTAACTGGGTACAGCTGCAGGCAACTTTGCCCGGAGTGGTAAGCGCGTCAACTCGCTTCGGAAGCAACTTCGCAACCAATGGAAGCCAGGCGCAACAGAACAGTTACCTGGTGAATGGGACCGACACCAACGACCTGCCGCTCAATACTCCGCTCATCATTCCTAGCCCGGACGCAATCGGAGAGTTCAACCTCGTCACCAACACCATCAACCCTGAGTTTGGAAGAAATTCAGGGGCGATTCTCAACGCCGTCATCAAGAACGGAACCAATTCTTTCCATGGAAGCGCATTCGACTTCTATCGCGACACATTCCTGAATTCGAAGAACTATTTCAAGGCGTCACGCGACATCTTTCACCAGAACCAGTTCGGCGGCACGATTGGCGGGCCGGCGTGGAAGGACCACACCTTCTTCTTCTTCTCTTACCAGGGCACAAGGAACCGTCAGCCACAAACTTCCGCGAACATTTCCACCGATACCGGCAACATCGGGAATTCGCAAGTCCTCACGGCGGCGGAACGCGGCGGACTCTTCCCCGCCCTGGCGACGTCCACGGCAACATCGCCCTTTCCGCTTGTAGGTGAAAGCGGCGCTACCTTCCCTGCGAATACTCCATACTCCCAGATTTTTCCCACCGGTCACATTCCGGCAGCAGACATCAACGCTATTTCGGGAAAGCTGCTCAGCCAGTTTGTGCCCTCGCCCAACTCCGGGACACGCAGTTTCCTCTTCAATCCCATTGAGCAGCAGAAGCAGGACCAGGAGATCGTGCGCGTGGACCACAACATCAGCCAGCGGGACTCGATCTGGGCTTCAGTGCTGATACAAGCTTCTCCACAGACCAGTACGCTGCCCTTCCTGGGCGCTGATCTGCCGGGGTTCACAGAAGACGACAATGGCCACAGCAAACAGGCCACCGCCTCGTGGAACCACGTGTTCAACGCCAACATGCTGAACGAGTTGCGGCTTGGCTACACCCGTCTTGATTTCGACGCGGTCAAGCCGGACCAGCCGGTACTCCCTTCTTCGATTGGTTTTACCGGGATTACCCCGCAGATTTCGAACTTAGCGGGCCTTCCCACAATCGTAGTCAACGGCTCTGGACCCAATTTCTCCCTCGGCTTCAGTGATGACGGCCCTCAGCCGCGCATCGACCAGACCTACCAGGTAACCGACAACTTTTCCAAGATCATCGGAAATCACTCCACAAAATTTGGCTTTGACGGCCGCCGATTCTTGGTGAAAAACCCGTTTTCATTCCAAAACAACGGTCACTTCGATTTCACGGGCACCGGACAGTACAGCACCGGCCTCGCAGGAGCTGACTTTCTTCTGGGTATTCCGGATGACTACTCGCAAAATAGCGGCGGATTCCAACTGCCCCAGGCCGATGAGTACTACATCTACGCTCAGGACCAATGGAAGGTCCTTTCCAACCTCACATTGAACTACGGCTTGGGATGGCAGGTCGATACGCCGCTCGAAGACAAGGCCAACGGCGGAAGGAACATCAACTGCTTCATACCCGGCCAGCAATCCACGGTTTTTCCGACCGCGCCGGCAGGCTTGAATTTCCCCGGTGACACGGGATGTACCTCGTCGGGATATCACATTCGCTACGGGCATGTTGGCCCGCGCTTCGGCTTTGCCTATAGTCCCGACAAGGGCTGGCTCACTGGCGGTCCTGGCAAGACATCCATTCGCGGCGGATACGGGATCTACTTCAACCGCTCGGAAGAAGAAATTACCTTGCAGAACACGGGCACGCCTCCGTTCGGATTGGGCAGCACGGGTATCGGCGATGTCGGCGGGTTCCCCAGCTTTGCCAATCCCTTTGTAGACATCAATCAGGCGACGCCAACCGGAACCTCAGCATCGATCGGCAACAAGTTCCCATATTCCATTCCGCCTGCGGGCAGCAAAATCGACTTCTCGATTTACGAACCGCTGGGGATTAACGTTCTTGACCCGAACTTCTCGGTCCCCTACGCGGAAAACTTTAACCTGAACGTCCAACGCGAGCTTCCGAGCCGAACGATTCTCACGGTTGGATATGTAGGCGCCGTGGCTCGTCACCTGGTGCGCGCTGTCGAACTCAACCCTGGTCTCAATCCTGCCGCCTGCGCCGCCAATGTCAAGTGCGTCTCTGGACGGAACATTCAGAACCTGCTCTTCCCGAACAATTTCAAGTACCCGGGAAATATTTTTGGGTCCATCGCGGAGCAGAAGACGGATGGAGCTTCGAACTACAACTCGCTTCAGATCAGCGCCAACAAGCAGTTCTCGCATGGCCTCACTTTCTTGGCCGCCTACACCTATAGTCATTCGCTCGACAATGGTTCAAGCTTCGAGAACTCCACCGGCGGCGGTTCCATTCCCGGCCTCAATCCCTTTGTGCCCAGTTTGGACTATGGCGATTCCGAATTCGACGCCCGTCACCGGCTGGTAGTCAGCTACACGTATCAGCTTCCAGGACCGCACTCCGCGTTCCTCGGTCGCGTGCTCGGAGGGTGGCAGGTCAACGGCATCACCTTGCTGCAGTCCGGATTCCCAATCTTCATCCGCGACTCCGGCCGCCGCAGCCTTACATGCACCGCCTTCGAGTTCTATGCGTGCTGGGATAATCCCAACCAGGTCGCAGCCAACCTGCAAACCTTGAATGCGCACAACTCGTCGTTCGTGAACCAGACAGTCAATCCCGCCAATACAACGCCGGGAAACAACTACTTCTTCAATCCCAACGACTTTGCCCGTGCGCCCTTCGGGACTTTCGGCAACGCGCGCCGCGATCCTTTGCATGGACCGGCTCGCAACAATACCGACTTTTCCATCTTCAAAGACATTCACGTGACCGAAGCCATGAAATTTGAATTGCGTATGGAGGTCTTCAACCTCTTCAACCACACGCAGTTCAAGAATCCGAGTGGCAACATCAACAGCTCAACTTTCGGCCAAATCACTTCAGCGTTCGATCCACGCCAGGTGCAATTGGCAGCGAAGTTCTACTTCTAACCACCGAACCACCTCTCCTGAGCCAGTCCTCGCGGACTGGCTCTTTTTTTGTCAGTGCGGTTTTTTGTCGGTACCGTTCCCGGTAGGGAATGGGTGCATCTGAACGGAACGCTCACCCATTCGCTACCGCGAACGGTACTGACCCCGCATTCCCCGCAAACCCGCTTCGCAAACATTGCATCTTGCTATAGTCTTTTGGCGAATTCCAACGCATGCCTATTAAGAAAACTACCTCCAACTCCCGCGCAAGCGACTCTCCCACCAAGTCCAACGTACTCACCATCGACGTAGGCGGCACTCACGTGAAGCTCGCCATCACGGGGAACAAGGAAGTCCGCAAGCTGCTCTCAGGTCCGAAGCTCACGCCGGCCGAGATGGTGAAAGGCGTGAAGGACGCGGTCAAGGATTGGGACTTTCACGCGATCTCTATCGGATATCCAGGACCCGTCGTGCAGGGCCGTCCGCTGGAAGATCCGCACAATCTCGGGCCAGGCTGGGTGAAGTTCGACTATCGCAAAGCCTTCGGTAAGCCGGTGAAGATCATCAACGACGCCGCCATGCAGGCGCTTGGCAGCTACAGAAAAGGACGCATGCTCTTCCTCGGCCTCGGCACCGGACTAGGCTCGGCGATGATTGTCGATGGTGTCCTTCAGCCAATGGAGCTCGCCCACCTGCCATATAAGAAAGGGCGCACCTACGAGGACTATCTTGGATTACGGGGCCTGGAACGTCTGGGCAAGAAGAAATGGCAGAAGAATGTCTTCGAGGTTGTCCAGCAACTGCGACAGGCGGTGCAGGCCGACGACGTTGTCCTCGGCGGAGGCAACGCCAAAAAGCTCGACAAGCTTCCTCCGGATACCCGCCTCGGCAGCAACAACAACGCCTTTCTCGGCGGCTTCCGCATGTGGCAGGACGAAAGCGTCCGGCATGGCATTGTGAGGACAGCGGGAGGAAGGTAGGGGAGAAGTTGTTCGCAGTTATCAGTTGTCAGTTCTCAGTTGTCAGTTAAAGCCGAGCAACGAGCGGTGTTACTGAAAACTGAGAACTGACAACTGATAACTGACAGCTTTCCCTTCCCACTCCCCTTGCACCTCTCATCACTCTCATTTAAGTTCGAGACGTGGAGCTAACCTGCCATCGCTGCGGCGCAGTGCTCGCGGCCGAAGCTGCATTTTGCCCGCAATGCGGCGCTCCACAGGTCCGTATCCCTGAAGCTCTCACGGCAACGGCGGCTGCAATTCCCGAAAGCGGAAGCGAGAACGAAAGCGCGAATAGCGCTATTTCCGCAATCGGTTTGAACTGGCGACACGCTTTGCCGGCGGCGAGCAGCGCGGGCTTCGCAATGGCCGTGGCCTCCATGCTGCCGGTACTCAGCACCTTCTTCCCACTCTGGATGCTGGCGGGCGGCCTGCTGGCCGTGACCCTATATCGCCGTCGTCTCCCCTTGTTGCCATTGACGTCCTCTGCTGCGGGCAAAGTTGGGGCGCTGGCCGGCCTGCTCGGATTTCTGTTCTTTGCTTTTTTTACTTCCGCATATCTGACTGTGGCCACCGTCGTCTTTCATCAGGGCGAGCAGATTCGCGCCACGCTGCGCGGCGTGCTCGAGCAGGCGGCCAGCAGCAATCACGACCCGCGCACTCAGGCGCTACTCCAGTGGGTGCAGACACCCGAAGGACTCGCGCTGGTCATGGCCTTCAGCATGTTCCTGTTCCTGGTCGCTTTCCTGCTGCTGTCAACTGCAGGCGGTGTCTTCGGTGCTGCCATGGCGAGAAGGAAAAATAAGTTATAAGTTGTCAGTGGCCAGTTTTCAGTGAAATCGGCACCATCGATTCTCTTACGTTAGCCACAACTGACGACTGACAACTTGGTTTCACTGGCGACTGACAACCTGGTTTCACTGACAACTGAGAACTGACCACTGAGAACTTGGTTTTTCTGACAACTGAATACTCGAAACTCCTCTAGCCCAACTGGCGTATCTACGCCCTCGGATGTTAGAAATGAGGATTACGTAATCTTCAAGAGGTAACTGAATCCATCCGCAGCTATGCCGATTCAAGATCGAGTCGCAGCCGCACGGCGCATTGACGAGTTTCTCCGCATAACCCTCCAGCACGGCGGATTTCGCTTGAAATACCGCATCAGCGCTAATCCACCGGTTACCACCGAGCTCGGCGCGAGCCCTGAGCTGGTGGTCGACTTCATCGGTCCTGACGGTGGTCTGCTCCTCGAACGCAATGGCGAGCTTCTGCGCTCGTTGGAGCATGTCGCGCTGAAAATCCTGCGGCTTGAGTCCGAGGAGCACGACAAACTCAGCTTCGACTGCATGAATTTCAAGGCCATGCGCGCCCAGGAACTCAAGCTTGCAGCCGAGGTCGCCGCTGAGAGAGTCCGCAAAACGGGCCAGCCGTATCAGTTCGCGCCGATGTCTGCGCGCGAGCGTCGCATGTTGCATCTCGCCATGCGCGATCATGCCGACCTGCGCACAGAGAGCTCAGGCGAAGCCGAGCGAAGGTTCGTGGTGGTATATCCGCGAGACTACAAAGGCGCAGCGCCGGCTCCGATGAGCCGGGTCATGCGCGGCG
>JAFAUE010000352.1 GCA_019243475.1 Acidobacteriota bacterium
TGCTGATAGGTGCTCGTCCAGTACTGCCGGGTGGAAATCCCCAGCAGGCTGACGGCAACGATGTATCCGCCAAAGAGCCCGAAGAGGTCGGAAATGATGCTCAGGAAGAAGAGCATCACCACAGTCGCGACCACGCGCGGCGTAATCAGCTTCTTTATCGGGTCGGTGCCGAGCGCGCGCATGGCGTCGATCTGCTCAGTCACTTTCATCGAGCCGAGTTCGCTGGCCATGCCCGTGGCCGCCCGTCCGGCGAGCATCAGGCTGGTGAGCACCGGCCCAATCTCCTTGATCATCGAGAACGACACTAGTTGCCCAGTGAGCGTAGTCACGCCGAACTGCTGCAGCGTGCTGGAGGTCTGCAATGCAAGCACTGCGCCGATGGAGAGTCCGGTAAGGATGACGATCGGCAGCGACCCGACTCCAATGAAGTCAGCCTGGGTCAGCATGTCCGCAACGTAGCGCGGTTTGCGAAACAAGTTCGCCACCGCCTCGCCGGAGAGCTGGGAGTATTCCTGCACGGCGAGCACGCGCTCTTTAATGGCTTCTTCAGGATCGACGAACGGCATGGAAGAAGATAGGTTACAGGTTACAGAGGACAGGGAACAGGGGAATTTTAGAATCAGGTGATAGGAGATAAGGAAGAGCTACGTTATGAGGGAGAAGGACAGGAAGAGGGAACAAGGCTCGGCTTGAACAGTTTGGAACGCAGGAAACCTGTAACCTGTACCCTATTCCCTCCCCCGCTTTTTCACTTCGATATTGAGCCGCTTGATTTTCTGATTTAGCGTGGAGAGCGGAATGCGGAAGCGTTCGGCGGCTTCCGTCTGGTTCCACGTGCACTTTTCCAGCATGCTGACGATTACGCGCCGCTCGCATTCCTCCATGATGTCGAAGAGCGAGGCGTTGGGTGAATCCTCAGAAATCACCGGCGCAGCGCTCTCTCCCAAAATGGAATCTGGCAGCAGATCGATTCCAACATTCACTCCGGAGGAGAGAACCACGGCGCGCTCGATCACGTTTTCAAGCTCGCGCACGTTGCCTGGCCAGTTGTAATTCAGCAGCGTCCGCATAGCCTCTGCGTTGAATCGCCGCATCGGCAGGCCGTTTTCTTCGGAAAAACGTGCCAGGAAATGGTTCACCAGCAGCGGGACGTCTTCCATGCGATTACGCAGCGGAGGCAGGTTCACGCTGATCACGTTCAATCTATAAAAGAGGTCCTCGCGGAACTTGCCTTCCTTCACCAGCTGCTTCAGGTCAACGTTGGTCGCGGCGATGATGCGCACGTCCACCTGAATTTCCTGTACTCCGCCCAGGTGCATGAACTTGCGGTCCTGCAGCACGCGCAGAATCTTGGCCTGAGTGTCCAGCCCCATGGTGCCGATCTCGTCGAGAAAGAGCGTCCCCTTATTAGCGATTTCAAAGAGCCCCTTCTTCGAGGCGATGGCACTGGTGAACGCGCCTTTCACATGGCCGAAGAGCGTGGATTCGAGCAGCTCAGTCGGCATGGAGCCGGTGTTCACCGGCACGAATGGACCATCTTTACGCGGCGAATTAGCGTGAATCGCCTTGGCGATAAGTTCCTTTCCCGTACCGCTGTCGCCCTGAACGAGGACCGTCGAGCGGCTGGGCGCAACCTGCGCGACCAGGTCGAATATCTTCAGCATGGGCTCGCTTTTGCCCACGATGTTTTCGAAGCTGTAACGCTGCTTGAGCGCCCGCTTCAGCTGCCGGTTCTCTTCCTCCATGCGCAGGTGAGAGATCGAGGCGCGCACGTCGGCGAGCAGTTTCTCGTTGTCCCAGGGCTTTTGAATAAAGTTGGTGGCGCCGGCCTGGATCGCCTTTACTGCGTTCTCCACTGTTCCGTACGCGGTAATCATGATGACCGGCAGACTGGCATCGCGCTGCCGGATTTCGTCAAGGACTTCAATCCCATTTCGGTCCGGCAGAGCGAAGTCGAGAAGCACCAGATCGCGCGGCGTGGCCGCCAGCATGGCCAGGCCCTCTTCGGCGGAAGCGGCTACCTCGACGCTGTACCCCTCGATTGCCAGCAGAGTTTCCAGCGATTCGCGGATGGCAGCTTCGTCGTCAATTACTAGAATGGAACCGCTTGCAGGTTCGACCGGATGCATGGTTCGGCGCGCAAAAACTGCAGAAGTGGCTGTTTCAGACATTGACTGCCTTTCTCAGCATGGGGAAGTCCAGAGCGAAGGTCGTGCCCTGCCCAGGGCGGCTCGAGACCTGAATCTTGCCTGCGTGCTCCTGAATGATTCCGTAGCTGACGGAGAGACCGAGACCTGTGCCTTTGCGCTGTCCCTCTCCCGGTTTGGTTTTCGTGGTAAAGAACGGTTCGTAAATGCGGTCGATATGTTCGGGAGCAATTCCCGAACCGGTATCGGAGATAAGAACTCTCACTCCGTCGCCGTTGGCAGTGCTCACTCGCAGCGTGCCCCCGTGCGGCATGGCATCTTTGGCGTTGAGAAAGAGGTTGAGGAATACTTGCTGCAGCTTGCCGCTGTTCCCCATGATGTCTGGCAGGTCGTTCAGCAGCTCGCTCTCGACCTTCACGCGCGAAGTCTTGAACTGATGTTCGAGCAGGGTAAGCGTGTCGCGGACGACTTTGTTCAGGTTCACATGCTGCAACTCGCTGCCGCTGGTCCGCGAGAAGTTCAGCAGGCTGTTAACGATCTCTGAGGCGCGGAAGGTCTGCTGCGCAATTTTTTCCAGCAGCGCCGAGCGCTTTTCATCGCCTTGCAGCTGCTTCGCGAGCAGCTGGGCGTAGGAGGAGATCACAGCCAGCGGCGTGTTGACTTCGTGCGCCACTCCGGCGGCAAGAAGACCGATGGACGACATCTTCTCCGCCTGCGAAAGTTGCGATTCCAACTCCAGGCGCTCGGTGATGTCATCGACGATGATGATGCGGCCTACAACTTCAAAGTGCCGAGTCACCAGTGGAGCGATCGCGATGTTCGCGATGCGGCTCTCGCCTGTCGGAGTGCTCAGGCGGAATTTGTAGAAGTTATGAATGCCCGGCGATTGGCGAACGCGGTAGTACTCCTCGACGAACGCCGGCGGGAAGATGCCGCTCAACGATCGCCCCAGCGCCTGCGCACGCGGCGTGGCGTACATCACTTCCATCTGCGAGTTCCACGACTCCACGCGATCGGCGAGATCGACAGCCAGCACGCCTACGCTGATCGACTCAACGATGTTCTCGTTGAACTCCTTCAACCGCTCGTATGCAGCAATCCTCTGCTGCAGCGACTGGTACAGGCGCGCGTTCTGAATCGCGATGCCGATGTAGCCCGAGAGCGTTTCGAGCAGCTCAACGTCTTCGCTGGAGAGATAGTCGCTCTCGACCGTCTTGCCCAGGCCGAGAACCGCGATCGTGCGGTTCTGCACGCGGCAGGGAATGTAGTAGTTCAGTTCGAGTTGCGCGATGGCTGCCTGAGCGTCAGGGCTGGCATTGAGCACTTGGTGCGTGTTCTCGAAGAACAGATGTCCGGGAGTTGCTGGCCCGGAGAGCCTCTCCAGGAATGCCAGCTCCAAATCGCTCGCCGACGAGATCCCGAATGATTTCGCCAGGAAGAACTTTTCACGGTCCTCGGGATTATCGCTGGCAAGAAAGACGCCCAGCCGATCCACCAGCAAGGTATGTGACAGCCGATCGACTACGGCCGAGAGCATGGCACGCAAATCCGTCTCGGAGTTCAAGTCGCGGGCAAACTCGATTAGTGTGCGGCGATAGTCGTAGCGTTTGCGATAGAAGATTCGATCGATGCGCTTCTGCAGCGCGCGCTTGATGGGATCGAAGAGCAGGGCGGTAATGACGACGGCAACGATCAAGCCCCACTCGCCGGCGTTCGGCAAATTGCTGTGGACCTTCTCCGCGACTAAACCAATGACCAGCAAATTCAGCAGCGTCACGATGGCGGTCGCCAGCGTATAGGTCATGCCGCGCTTGAAGATCAGGTCCACGTCCATCAGGCGGTAGCGGATGATGGCGTAGCCGAACGTCAGCGGCAGAAAGACCAGTGAGAGCACCGAAAGTTTCGTGATCGCACTCTGCGGGCCGCCCAGCAGATACGGAATCACCGAGAACAAGGTGTATGGGGCAATGGCCAGCACCGTGCCGCGCGTCACCCATTTCATCTGCTGCCGCAGCAGAGGCACAGTGCTCTTGCGGTAGGTGTCGAGCAACACCAGCGCCGCCAGCACGAAGCTCGTCGTCGAACAAATTACGTCCAGCCGATCCAGGTTCCACTGCAGCCGCCCGCTGGGGGCGAGCAGCGTCACTGCCAGCACGTACGCGCCAATCACCAGCATCGCAGGCATATAGAGCGCTGGAATCAACCAGCGGTGACGGCGTACCCAATCTTTCGTCTCCGGAAAGGTCAATGCGAAATGCAGGAAGAGCGCCGGCTGCAGCGCGCTGGCTACGATGCTTGACCAGTAGATGATCTGGTCGAAGGCATTCAGCTTTCCCGTGTAGTGAAAGGCGTAGAAGACACAGGAGACCAGGCAGAAGACAAAGAAGTGAGTTGATTTCGGCGCTGACCAACGCCTGAGCAAGACGTAAATGCCGATACCCAGGTAAATCAGGGCAATCAGCCGCAGGCCGGTGTAGAGCGATCTGTCCGGAGGAACCAGAATGACCGGAGCTTCGAGTCGAACGCCCTTCCGTACCAAACCGTAGTTCGCCCGCGCATACGTGCCGGTTTGAAAGAGGTTGCGCTCCAGATCGGCAGTGCTGTGAATTGCCTGACCATTTACATCGCTCAGCGAGTCGCCGCTCTTGATTCCGGCGTGCTCCCCCGGACTCTGCGGATTTACCCGCTCGGCAACCAGTTGACCGGAATTCTCCAGCCACCAGACGCCGTCATCGGGAATGACGAACTGCCCTTCTTTATCGAAATTAATTGCGCCAAAGACGATGACCGCGACCGTACAGAGGGCCAGCACTACGGCCGCAGCTCGCAGTTGAGTTTCTCTCGTCATGCGCAGGTTCGGCAGGCGCAGAGGGCCCGCAGAAGTAGTTCTCAGATCTGAAACGTCAGGAAGCAACTCTGGTGCCAACCGGCGGCTTTGCGAAGATTGCGTAAGTGAATGCAAGCTAGAGACTTGCTGAAATTATATCCGTGGAATGGTAGCTCTGGGTATGTTTTCCGGGACGAGACTATGGAAAAATGGAGGCGGCAATAGGCGATAAGCAATAGGCAATTGGCTAGGAACACGGGTCGACGCCTTCGCGCCCTGTTCACCCAGATTAAGGAGATCGGCGGACCTTAGCGCTTGGGGTGCTGCCTATTGCTTATTGCTTATCGCTTACTGACTCTTGCCTATCCCCCACTGCCTCCTGTAGCTTTCCCAGCGGCGATTCGCCATGAAAATACCTGTTCTGCTCGCTATGATCTCCCTCTTACCCCCTACCGTTTCCGCTCAGGACCGCGACTACGGCCGCTCGATGGTCATCTCGCCGAATGGCATTGTTGCCACGAGCCACACGCTGGCCTCGCAGGCGGGAGCAGCAATGTTGGCCCGTGGAGGCTCGGCGGTTGACGCGGCCATTGCAGCCAACGCGGTTCTCTCCGTCACTGAGCCAATGATGAACGGCATTGGCGGCGACATGTTCGCCATCTACTGGGATTCGAAGACGGGAAAGCTGACAGGAATCAACGCCAGTGGATGGGCGCCACAGGCCCTCACGCCGGAACACCTGCGCACTAAAGGGACCACCAAGATGCCGCAGCACGGCATTGATAGTGTCACAATTCCCGGAGCTGTCGCGGGATGGTGGGCGATGCACCAGCGCTTCGGGCGCCTGCCGTGGAAGGACCTCTTTCAGCCCGCGATCTACTACGCCGAGCACGGGTACGCCGTGCCGGAGATCATCCATGATGCGTGGTCCAACGCGAATTTCACCGACGAGGGCAAGCGCGTCTTTCTGCCCAACGGCGAGCGGCCCGCCTTAGGCGAGCTCTTCCGCAATCCCGACTACGCCCGTGCGCTGCATCTGCTGGCCGATGGCGGGCAGGATGCCGTCTATCGCGGCGATATCGGCAAAGCCATTCTTGCCACGTCGAAGGAACTCGGCGGCACCATGACGGCCGACGACCTCTACCAGTTCACTCCCGAGTGGGTGGATCCTATTTCGACCAATTATCGCGGGTGGAAGATTTACGAGCTGCCACCCAACGGACAAGGTATTGCGGCGCTGATGATGCTCAACATCATGGAGCAAACTCCTCCATCGTCTGACGGCCCGCAAAGCCTCGCCGAGCTGCACAAGAAGATCGAAGCCATGCAGTTGTCCTATGCCGACCTGCAGCGCTACCTCGCCGACCCGCGCATTTCGAAAGTTCC
>JAFAUE010000322.1 GCA_019243475.1 Acidobacteriota bacterium
TGCATTGAATCGTGCAGGTGCTTGCGGCCGAAGTACTGGACTACCCGCATCCAGTAGATATCCGCCAAGAGTCCGGAGTAGCCCAGGCTGGCGCGCTTCACAAACTGCGGCGAGGAGATGAACAAGACATCTTCCATGGAGTTGGAAGGCTGCACGCGCTGAATCTGCGTGAGGGCAAACAAGCTCGCCAGGAAGCATGTGAGCAAGACGGTGGCCGATAATGCTGTTGCACGACGGCTCATTTCAAATCCCGGCGCGAGAAGAGCAACAGGGCCGCTGCAATCGTCGCCGCGGAATAGCAGATTGCATAGAGCGTGTTATAGAGAACCAGTGAGGCTGGAATGAATTGATCGTGCGCTACCCGGGTCATCACGTTCAACGATGCCAAATTGGGAATTACATAAGACGTGGCCAATGCCATCCACTTGCCCGGCCCGTGCGTCATGGCGGCAAAGGCGCGCAGGTCGCCGGCGAAGCTGCCGGCAACGAACATCGCCAAGGCAAAGAGCGCGGACATGATCGGGGTCGAGAAAGAGGAAAACAGCAGTGCGAGGCCGATGATCACCAGGAACTGCAGGAGAATGAAGTAAATCCCAAGCAATACGTTGGCATCTGCGCGGCCCAAGCGTCCGCTCATGATGAACAAGGCAATGTAGAAACCCAAAGACATTGCCACGGTATTCACGAACAGCGTGCCGGATAGTCCGAAGTATTTGCCGACGATGAACTCTCCACGTCCAACGGGACGCGAAAGCACTGGGTAGAGCGTTCGCTTCTCGATTTCTTTCGATACCAGGCTGATGCCGAGAAAAATAGAAATGATGGTGCCGAAGACGGAGATCGCCGACAGGCTCAGGTTCACCAGCAAGACACGCTGCACGCCAATGGATATTTGGCCGAGAAGAGGCGCCATCGCCACGAGCAGCAGAGCGAAGAAGATGAGGTTATAGAGCACTCTGTCGCGAACGGCCTCGCGAAAGGTATTGAAGGCGATGGCAGCGACGCGTCGCGTCATTATTATTGCTCCGCCTCCGCCGGCACTCCGAGCTTCTGCAAAAAGTAGTTCTCTAGCGAGCCACCAACAGGATTGACGGCGATGAGCCGAGCTTGCTGCCGGCGCAGAGCATCGAGTGCAGCGTACAGCTGGGATTCCGGGATTGACGCGCGAACAGTCTCTCCAGCGACGTGACACTCGGCATGAAGCGCCTGAACTGCAGGAATAGCATCCTTACCCTGCCACACGATCTCCACGCGTCCGCTTTTCTGTGACACCAATTCGGCGACGACTCCCACTCCGCGCAACTCACCTTTGTTCATCACTGCAACGCGATCGCAAAGGGCCTCAGCATCGGAAAGGATGTGGGTGGAGAAAAAAACAGTTTTGCCTTCGGCATTCAAAGACTCAATGAACTCGCGCACCTCGCGGCGTCCAAGAGGATCGAGTCCGGACATCGGTTCGTCCAGAAATACCAATTCGGGATCGTGGATCACAGCTTGAGCGATTCCCACCCGTTGCAGCATTCCTTTGGAGAACTTGCGCAGCTGTACGGTGCCCTGGTCAGCAAGTCCTACGCGCTCGAGCAGCTTGGGAATGCGCGCGCGAAGATCATCCCGCGACATTCCAGATAGGGCCCCGTAGTAATTGAGCAGCTCGATTGGCGTGAGGTGGTCGTAAAAATAAGGCTGCTCGGGAAGGAACCCGATTCGGGAACGAACTTGGGGCTCGCGCCAGTGCCTACCGAAAATGCGCGCGCTGCCTGCCGTAGGCGATATCAAGCCCATGAGCAATTTCAGCGTCGTGGTTTTTCCTGCGCCGTTCGGACCGAGGAATCCGAACACCTCGCCTTGGTTCACATCAAGGTGCAGCGGCCTGAGGCCGACTTTGCGCTTCTTGCGCCAAAATCCGGCGGCATAGGTTTTTTCAAAACCGAGGATTTCGACTGCAAGCATGGCGGTGATCGTCGTCTTGAAAATCTTCTAGCACAGGCAAAGCGCAAATCCAATGCCGTACCGTGTACGTCTGAAGTTCTTACACCGACACCTGCAAGACGCTGTCGGCGTGCACGCTGCGGCCATCGCTGAGGCGCGTCAATGTCCTCCGCAACTGCGTGATGCCGAGCGCCAAGCCGCAGAGGGGAACGAGTGCCCACACTAACTCTGTTGAAGCCGACACGCCGAGCTGATGCAGAAAGACAAACCATCGGTCAAAGCCTAAGCCCAAACCAGCGTGCTGGCCTTTGAGGTAGCTAATCAGACGCAGCGTCTGGCTGACCATCGGGTTATAGCTCATCTGATAGTCGAAATTCGCGTTGTAATACGTGCCGACCACCTGGTCCTGAAGGAAGCTGGTCGCGTATGTGATCACCTGCACCGCGAGGCCGATTGAGCCGAGCACCCAAAGAATTCGACGAATCTTCAGACTGCCGGTATCGAGCATTGGTCCGAGCGCCAGGCAGGTGACGCAGAGAAATGGAAGCAGGTATCGGGGTCCGGGACAGAGTCCGCCTTCCCATTGCGTGTACCGCATATAAAAAAGCAAATAGATGGAGGGAAGCCCAACAGCCAATGTCGCTAATGCGCGCTCACGCCGCCACAAACCTGGAATTCCGACTAGAGCGAGCAGCAGCGGCGGCATAAATATGAAGATGGATTTTCCCGGGCTGAACAGAAATCCCTGCAGTCCGACATAAAACGGCGTGTGAAAGGAGTTCAGCTGCTTTCCCATTTCGGCAACGTTGGGATAACCGAACTCCAGCGCACGGCCGAAGATCATCCGGTTCCATAAGAGGTACCCGCATCCCGAAAGAGCCGGTAGAACGCAAACGATCGCAGCCGAGATCCATCCGGCGATTCGCTCGCGCAGCAGTATGGCCAGCGCGAAGACCGGGACCGCCAGCACCATGGTTGGGCGAATCCAAATGGCGAATGCCAGCAGCAAACCGATGACTACAGAGTTTCGCGACCCGGTTCTTTCGCATTTGGCCATTTCATACACGGCGGCCATGAGCACTACAGCCGTGTATGGCTCGGAAAAGAAGTATCCCGAATAGGGAAACAGCAGTGTGCCTATGCCGAGACAAAGCGCGCTTAACAAGGCATTGCGAATTGAGGTGCCGCATTGAAGAAGAGTTAGAAAAAACAACGCAACCGCGCCTGCGGCGCACGTGGCGCTCGTGAGGACTGCTCCAAATGCCTGCACGTAAAACACGGCTTGCTGCGTGCGCGGCACGCCGGGGAAGTGCACCAGCAGCAATCGCGCTACGTCCAGCAATGGCGCCGCCATCAATGCCTGTCCGGCAGGATAAGGGGCACGCGGTTGACCATGCACGTCGTAGGTCCCGTAAAAATCTTCGAAGTGGACAGCTTGCGGGACAGTAGTTGAGCCGCGCTGGACGAGACTTTGCGCCTGAAAGAACTGCATGTATTCGTCAGCGGTGCGGACGCGCCCGGAAGAAGCCAGTCCGTAGAAGCAGCAGAGAATCACAAACAACCATAGGGCAGCTCGTGAATGGAGATCGGTTCGAGCCGATGCAGAATTGGGGGTGGTATTGTTCACGCGCCGACTAGTTCCAGACAAACTTAAGGGGAGACTGCTCAGGCAGTCTCCCCTCAGATGGCCGAGTAGCTGCGGACAGCTTACTGCAGCGGGTTGTCAGCAGGCGCAGCGGCCGCGCTCGGGTTAAAGCGAATGACGCCGCTCTGGTCTGCGAAGAAATAACGGCTGCCAGTCTGTCCAGGAGCCGCCGGGTTTCCGTTAAGCGTGAAGCCCGTGCCATTGTTGGTCTGAGCATAGGCGAAATAGTAGCCGCTCTTCGCGGTTGCCACTGCGCCCGCATTGGCCAGAATTGGGTCAATCAAGCAGGTCGCGGTGGACGTCGGAGGATTGCAGTTCGCTCCGCCGAGGTCTGTCAGGTTAACCGAATATCCGACTGGCTGACCGCCGTTCGTCCAGTTGGCCGCCGCATAGCTGATTTCCCCAGTGACGATCGTGCGCATCGAGCCCACGGCCGAAGCTTCGTTCGCGGAAATCTTCGCGCGCAACAGGTTCGGAATGGCGATGGCCGCGATAATCAGAATGATCGCGACAACGATTAAGAGTTCAATCAGCGAGAATCCTTTTTGCTTCTTCATTTTGCTCCTCTGGAGGAACCAAGGTTCGATCCCTCGTATCTCTTTCCTTCCCTAGCGGACATGTCCGTTTGGGCATGCTTCCCGCTGGTTGACACCCAGTTATTCGCAGGTGAGGTACCACTTACGTGGGATCATGTGTACTGAAAATATCCCTGATTAATCAATTACTTACAGCAGATTGTAAATATATGCAAAGCGGACTGCGGCCGTTTTGGGATGGTTTTGACAGATTATGTCAGTTTCGTCGGACGCAATTTGTCAGTAGCGCCTATGCTTCCCCCGAAGGTCAACCCTGGCCTATGCCATTGATTACCTTATTGGGGCACGAGAACGGTATTTGCCTCAGTGCACTGAGCGTGGCCGATGACTTTGTAGTCGGATTTGATCTCTGCCAGAGCTCCGCTGCTCCACCGCTCTGAATCGGAGAACGGTCGGCCCATCGGATTGCCCGACAGGATGATCGTGGAGAAACCTTTCGTCGCTATCTTGTCGCGCAGCTGCTGGTCCGATAAGCCTCGATCGACGAGATAGCGAAGCACAAATGGATTGGAAACAAAAACCGGCTTTCCGGTTAGGACCAGCATGCCCACATTATCGGCAAGCACATCGCCCAGGGTATCCTGCACATATCCATACACCTGACCGCAGTCGCGCAGCATTGCTCGCTCGTCGACTATCTTCGGATTTTTCTGGCTCACGAACACAAGCCACGCAGTGGCGCACGCGACAAGTACGACGGCCGCCCGCGCTGCTGGAACGCGCTCGGCTAGCTCTTGAAGCGCCAGAAGTGCGCAGAGCGTCAAAGTCGCGTGAAGCTCCAGCAGATGATTGGAATCTGAGCCGAGCTTTCCGCTGGTAACGGTAGCTGCTGTTGCAAACAAGAGGTACAGAGAGGGCAGGTTTGCTTTGCGGTCAGCAACGGTCATAACGAAGAAGCACAAACTCAAGATCGTTTGCGGCAGATCGAGAGCAGCCAATCCACGCAGGTTCCAGACCACGCTTCTCCACGAGAACGGATCTCCATGCGTGCTGAACTGATGGAAGCTGAACCAACCCTGAGTGAGCCATTGCGCCAGGCTGAAACCTATCGCCAGGGTTGCTATTCCAGCTAAAGCAAAGCGCATCGCCCGCTTCCAGTCCTTCCTGAAGAGCAGGAACGAGAGACAGGCAGCAGGCGCAGCCAGGCTCGACACTTTCACAAAAAACGCGAGTGCAAGAAAGGGAATGCTCCACCACAGTCGTTCACGCGCAAAAAAATAAAGGCCAATAAGCGCGAATGCGAGCGCGAGGAAATCTACCCGCAGCAGCGGCATCCAGAAATACGTGAGCGGTGACGCAAGGAACAAGCCCGCGCCCGCGAAAGCCAGTGGTAATGACTTGGTCCAGAGGCGCAGCAGTAAGCCGATGACAGCGGCCGCAAGCAGACCGCAGACGATCACAATCACGCGCGGCAAAAGCAACGAGACTCCCCCAAGGCGCACCGCCAGCGCCGTGACGTAGTAGAAGACGGGGCCGTAGGGATTCAGGGCATTCGGAAAAACGTGGGGATCAGGATAGGGTGACAATCCATGCAAAATGCGGACGCCCGCATTCAGAATGTTGCCTTCCTCATAATTCATC
>JAFAUE010000412.1 GCA_019243475.1 Acidobacteriota bacterium
GTGACTCCAAGCGACTACTCCATGACGTTTTCCGCGCCAGGTTTTCAGAACACAGTCGTGAACCAGCTTCACGTGGAGGTGTTGAAGTCTTACAACGTGAATATGACGCTCACGGTAGGTAGGACGACGGATACCGTCACCGTGAATGAGGTGGCTCCCACCGCGGAATTGCAAACGACCAGCGCTACTGTCGGCGCCGTACTTGGAGGAGAGGCGCTCGAGGCCCTACCTGTATTCACTCGAAGCGCAAGCGCGCTGATGTTCTATCAGCCGGCGGTCTCGCCCAGCGGACAAATTGCCGGAGCGCGCGATGAGCAGGTCACCTTTAACTTTGATGGCGGCGACGTCACCAGCGATCTGGAGGGAGCAAATACCTACGCTGCTCCTCCTGGCGAACCCTCTCCCTCACCGGTGATTCCGATTCCGATCGAGAGCACGGAAGAGTTTCAAGTCGCGACTACAAATCCCAATTCCACCTTCGGCCGCTCTTCCGGAGGACAGGTCGCACTGCTGACAAAGCGCGGATCCAACGCTTTCCATGGCAGCGCCTATGAATTTCACAACGACGATGCTCTGAATGCCAACGGCTGGACCAACAACTTCCTGCATCTGCACAAAGCGCATAGCGTGGACAACCGCTTTGGAGGCACGGTCGGCGGTCCCATTCTGAAAGATCGCCTTTGGTTTTTCGCCAATTATGAAGGTCGTCGATTCAACGACGACACAACTTTCAATACCGTTGTTCCGACGGCGTCGATGCAAGCCGGGATTCTCAGATTCCGCGATGCTGCCGGCAACGTGAATCAATTTTCCTTCGCGCCGGGTGCCATCACTACGGCCTGCGGTGGTCTCTCCTGCGATCCTCGCAACCTGGGATTCAATCCGGTGATCAAGGCTCAACTGGCGCTCTACCCGGTAGGAAACAATACGACACTCGGCGATGGGCTCAATACGATCGGGTACACCTTTAATGCGCCGACGCCAATTTCGCAGAACCTCGGAGTGCTCCGCCTGGATGGGAAGATAAGCGAAAAGTGGAACGCTTTTACTACTTACCACTACTCTAAGACAGACCGAATTGGGACTGAACAATTCAGCATCGTGAACAGCGGTCCTTCTATATCGACAGCGGGCGATCCGATATATCCCCAGTTCTACACTGTCCAGGTCACTGGCCAACTATCTCCGAGCTTCACGTCGGTAAGCCACGGATCGTATCTGCGCGATTGGTGGGGCTGGGCGCGCCAGGCGCCGGCTCCGCTGGTGTCAGGAACACAACAGGCGTTAGTGCTGGCTGGCGAAGGGTCGGGCACAAGCAATGCCACATCCAAGCTCATCGCCGATCCGGTCAATCTCGCGACTCAGGCAGCGCGCGGCCGCGTCTTTGATGGACACAAGTGGTACTTCGGAGAAGATCTCAGCCTGCTGCACGGCTCCCATCTTTTCCAGTTTGGCGCTTCCGGCTATCTGAATAATGACTTCTTCATGAAGACTGACAACTTTGCCGGGGGTCTGACGGCGGGGCCGCTTCTCTATAGTGAATCTACGGGAAATGGAAGTGGAGAGTTTCTCACCGTCAACAGTACTTTTCAGCCTGCACATTGCGGCGGCGCAATCACTACGAATTGTTTGCGCTCCTCAGATCTGCTGCGATGGAATGAACTTTACTCGACAGTGCTCGGCTTGGTGGATCGCAGCTCTCAGGTAATTACCCGGAATGGAACCTTCCAGCCGAATCCTTTGGGAACTCCGGCGTTTTCCCAGACTGGAATTAACGCGGTGAACACCTACTTCCAGGACGTATGGAGAATTAAACCCGGGCTTACCACGACGTTAGGCTTGAATTGGGGCGTACAGCCTTCACCCACAGAAGCCAACGGCAAATATGATGTATTGGTCTACGCAAACAGCAATACCCCAGTTGACTATTTCGGCTATCTAAGCCAACGCGCTGCCTCGCTCAACCAAGGCGTTCAGCCGGGACAAGCCTTTAATCCGCAGTTCGGAGTCACTCCCGTAAATTTCCTGCCAAGTCCATATACAGGCACGTTGCGCACCACTAACTGGCATCAATTTGCGCCGCGAGCTTCGGTGGCATGGCAAGTACCATGGAGAAACCGAATTTTTGGCGATCAAAAAACCGTAATCCGCGGTGGATACGCTCTTATTTATGATCGCATGAGCGATATCAATCAGGTCTCTCTACCTCTTACAACCGGCGGCCTGCTCGATGTAGATGCGTGCGGCGGACCGGTTCTCTCCGGTGGTTCGGTGCAATGCACCAATGCAGCAACCAATCCCGCAAATGCGTTCCGTATTGGGACAGACGGCAGTGTCGTCGCAATCCCCACTCCTACTGCTGTTCCCATTCCGTATGTGGCCAGCGGCACCGCGTCTGCTCCGTTCGGGTTATTCATGCAGAGCGGCCTGGATCCATTCGCCATCCCGGGACACGACCATAGTATTGACTTCACTGTCCAGCGAGAATTGCCGGGTAGGGCCATTCTGGAGGTCGGTTATATTGGTCGCTTCAGTCGAAACCTTCCGCAGGACATCGCCTTCAACTCCACCGATTACCTGATGAAGGACGCTGCCAGCGGGCAGACTTACGCCCAAGCTTTCGATGCGGTTGCAGTCGCATTGCGCAGCGGAGTCGCCGCGACCGCGGTTCCGGTACAACCATTCTTCGAGAACCAGATCGGAGTGGCCAAGTGCAAAGGACTGGGATTTGCCAGTTGCAGTGCCATGGTTGCGAAACAGGATTCCACCGATCTGGTGAATGGATCGATTAACTTGTTTTCGCTCGACGAGTTCAACCTGGTTACACCTTCGCCGGTTGACAACATTCAGTCGTTCCAATCGTACGGAATCACGGATCACGGATTCTCCGACTACAACGCCGGATTCATTAGCCTGAATAAGAGCTTCTCCAAAGGCCTGCAATTCCAGGCGAACTGGACATGGAGCCACTCCATCGGCAACCAGGGTGTGGACCAGCAGAGTGGGTCATCGGCAAACAGCCCATACAACCTGAATCTGGATCGATCCTCTGAATCCTTCGATCGCCGCCATGTTGTGAACTTGTGGTGGTATTACCAGCTGCCGTTCGGACGTGAGGCAGCTTCCTCGCTCATGGATCGCATAGTTGGGGGATGGGCCGTATCGGGTATCTACACCTTCTACACCGGCGTACCGATACACATCAATGCCAATGGCGATTTTGGAGCTTATGAAAGTAACGGAACTGCGGCGTACTGCACCGCCACTCTCTACGGAGCGGAGGCGCAACATAGCGGCGTCAATGGCGCAAACGGCGTTGGTACTACCGGAAACGTCGCTACTGGAGGCAGCGGGTTGAACCTCTTTGGAGATCCGTCTGGCGTCTTCAGTTCCTGCTCAAGACCATTGCTTAGTTCCACAACCCAGATTGCCTTTGATGAGCTGCGGGCCTTACCGCGATGGAACACTGACTTCTCACTGCTTAAGCGGTTTACGATCACGGAGCGGCAACGGGTAGAGCTGTCCGCTGAGTTCCTGAATATGTTCAACGTAGTGAACTTTAATAACCCTTCGCTGAACTTGAACAGTCCAACCAACTTCGGAGTATTCACCAGCCAGGCGAACAATCCGAGACGAATCTTGATGGGACTCAAATACTCGTTCTAGAGCAAAGGCGCCCGGAAATGCCACCGGCTTTGTAAGAGACACATCCTGCGTCTCTACAAAGCCGGTTCTACAGATAAAGCAGAGCTTGTGGTGCGCTTACATCATGGTACCCGCGGGCTGGGTCTCCAGGCAGAGTAAGTCTAGATGTGTTTCCAAAGTTCTCAAGACGACCTTTACATCGTCCATTGTGTTGTACACGTGGAACGAAATGCGTAGTCCGTCGTGCCGCGACGAGCAGATCACATTCGCTCGCCCCAGGTGATCAATCATCGCGCCGACATTTTTGCATTTGAGAACCGTGAGCGGCCCGACACTGTCGGAGGGCGTCTTGATTGCGATGCCGAGCTCGTCCGCTCCGCGTCTAAGCTCCTTTGTAAGGCGCTTGACATGTTCGGCCACATTGGTGAGACCGATCTCCTTCAAAAGACGAACCCCGGCCAAACCCAAATAGATGCTGGGGATCGGCGGTGTTCCAGATTCGAAGCGGCGCGCGCTTGTGGCTGGTTCGAAGCGCTGCGTAGCAAAGTCGAAGGGACTCTGCTGAGCAAACCAACCGCTCACGGCGGGCCGCAGTACTTCTATGAGCGACCTTCTTACGTATAAAAACGCTACACCGGCTGCTCCCAGGAGATACTTCAAATTCCCGGAAGTGTAAAAATCGAGATCGAGTGACTTAACATCCCGCGGACGCGTTCCGCAATCCTGATAGTCGTCCAGCAGCACATAGGCGCCCTTATCATGGGCGGCGGCGACAATTTCCTCTATCTCCGAGCGAAAGCCATTGCTGAAGCAAACACCGGTAACAGGAACAATCGCCGTCTCATGATTGATGTTCTCCGCATACTTCTTAGCAGGAATGCGCCCGGCTTCGGACTGTAGAAAACTGATGTTTGCTCCGCGTCGTTGCTGCGCCATCCAGACATGTCCCATGGTGGGAAACTCAAACTCGCCCATGAGCACTCTCTTGCGGCTGCTGAAATCGAGCGCTGTGGCCACGCTGCTGATCCCGGCCGATACGCTAGGCACGATGGCAACCTCATCTGCATCCGCGCCAATAAGCTCAGCGAACTCCTTGCGGGCGATCTCGTATTGCTCGATCCAGAGGTCCCACGGAGATCCCTGTCGGTTCCAGACTTCCAGCAGTTCCAGCATGCTCTTTTCGACGCTGTCGGAAAGAGCCCCTTGCGAACAGCTGTTCAAGTAAATTGCCTGCCGGAAGATCGGAAATCGGGCACGAATGGCCAACACTTCATTATCCGAAAGCATGCAGCCTTCTTTCTCGCGTTGACGGTGGAGAGCTTTGCGCCAGGGCGGAATGGCAAGCTAAGTTAGGCCATGGGAAAACTCAAGCATGGCTTGGAACCACTCACCGGCCTTCCCAAAATGGTGAAGTCGAGGGATGAACTCTGGGCGGAATCATTGTTATGCACACGCAGCGCGCATGTCAACACTTGCGTACAAATTGTATATCGGTTCGCCGATTGGAGTTCTTCCGCAAAATTCGTCGAATAACTGCATTGCAGTGCTAAAATCGAGCCCGGCGTGGCCAGCAAGCGCACGCTACTCGATGTTCTGCTCGACGGAGCAGGCAGCGCAAGTTCCAACTAGGAAACGATGAAGGCCAACTCAGACAAATCTCGGCGTCGTGTGGCGTCAAA
>JAFAUE010000475.1 GCA_019243475.1 Acidobacteriota bacterium
GAAGCTGCGCGGCGGTTCATTCATTCCATCATCCGTCCGCAGGATTCCGTTGCGCTCTACACATTCGCAACCGACGTGAACGAGATGACTCCCTTCACTTCCCGGCTGAAGCAGGTCGATAGCGCAATCAACAACGTAATGGTCGGCGGAGCTACTTCTCTGTACGACGCCATCTATCTCGGAGCTAAGGCGCTCATTAATCGCGAAGGCAGAAAGGTGCTGGTGCTGATCACGGATGGAGGCGACACTGCGAGCAGTATTGGATACAAAGAAGCGCTGCGCGCGGCCCAGCAGTCTGAGGCATTGGTGTACAGCTTGATCGACGTGCCGGTCGAAGCCAGCGCCGGACGCAATACCGGCGGAGAACATGCACTCATCCAGATTTCCACGGACACGGGCGGTCGGTATTTCTATGCCTCCAATGTCCCTCAGCTGGAGAAGGCATTTGAGCAAATCAGCGACGAGCTGCGGACCCAATACCTGCTGGCCTACTACCCGGCAACGCGCCGTGCGAAATCGGATTTTCGCGAGATCGAGGTGACTGCCCACCCGCATGGTTCCCCCGAATCCAACGACTCGGACCCCAAACTGATGGTGCGCGCGAGACGCGGTTATTACACTTCAAAGCTCGAATAGCGGCTTCGGATTCGAGCAGTCAATTCCCTGAGAACAGGGAATTTCTGAGGGAATTTCTCATTCTGGTAGCGCGATTTCGTCGAATTCTGCCCAAAATCGCGAGATTTCGACTCGAGCTGAGGGAATTGCTCAAGGAATTGCGGGAATTTGCTCGTAACTCTAAGCAAAATAAGCTACATACCTCCTTATTTCTCAAGGACATTCATCCTGTTTCAGGGAATTAGCAGGGAACTCGGACCCTCACTGGGGAGCCATCCCTTTTGGAGCGGTCGTAGCCGCAAAGCAGATTGACTGAATGAACATTCATTCATTAAAATTCTGCTCGCCCTATGCCGGTTATCGCCGAAGAACCCTCCCCATCATCGGAAGACATCCTGCTCCCGCTCTCCGCTAAGATGAAGTCCTCGCCGGAAGCGATTGAATCTTCACCCATGGCTTTCCAAATCAACAAAGTTGCGGTTCTAGGCGCGGGGACGATGGGTTCCCGCATTGCGGCGCACCTGGCAAATGCAGGCATTCCCAGCTATCTGCTGGACATCGTGCCGCCCGGCGCTCCGCCGGCAAAGCCGGGGGAGCGAAGCGCTGAGCGTGACAAGATCGTCTCTTCCGGGCTGGAAGGCGCGAGGAAGTCGAAGCCTGCAGCCTTCTTCGACGCATCGCTCGCCCGCCTGGTGAGGACCGGAAACTTTGACGATGACCTGAAGCTGCTTTCAGACGCCGACTGGATCATCGAAGTCGTCGCCGAGAACCTCGAGATCAAGCGCAATCTGCTCAAGAAGGTTGAAGCTGTCCGTAAGCCGACCGCGATCGTGACCACCAACACCAGCGGACTTCCTGTACACAGCATCGCGGAGGGGTTCAGCGAAGCGTTTCGGCGGAACTGGTTTGGCACGCACTTCTTCAACCCGCCGCGTTATATGCGGCTGCTGGAGATTATTCCCACAGCGGAATCCGATCCTTCCGCAATTGAAGCAGTTTCGCGCTTCTGCGATCAGCGCCTTGGCAAAACCATCGTCCGCGCCAAGGACACGCCAAACTTCATCGCCAATCGCATTGGGACCTTCTCCGTGCTGAATGTCATGCGCATCATGCAGGAGCTGGGACTTTCCATCGAGGACATCGACGCGCTCACCGGCTCGGCGCTGGGCTGGCCCAAATCGGCAACCTTCCGCACCATCGATCTTGTTGGGCTCGACATTCTCGGCCACGTCGTCAGCAACATGACGGCGAACGTGAAAGATGAGCGCTCCGAGCTCAAGCTACCGGACTTCTTCCGCCAGATGCTCGAGCGCAAATGGCTGGGCGACAAGACGAGGCAGGGTTTCTACAAAAAGAGCAAATCGGCAGAAGGAGAAGAGCGCCAGGCCATCGATTGGAAGACGCTTGAATATCATCCCCGCAGCAAGTCACGTTTTCCCCTGCTTGAAATGCTGAAAAATGTCGATTCCGCTCCCGAGCGCCTGAAGCTGATTCTCAACGCCGATCCGCGCGACAAAGCTGCACAGTTCTACTGGACATCGCTGTCCGAGCTCTGGACCTACGCTGCCAACCGCATTCCCGAAATCGCCGACTCGGTCGTGGAGATCGACCGGGCCATGCGGACTGGATTTAACTGGGAGATGGGCCCGTTCGAACTGTGGGACGCCGCGGGAGTGTCAGGCACTGTCGAACGCATGAAGAAGGAAGGGAAGCCGGTAGCCGCAAATGTTGAGAAGCTGCTGGCGAGCGGCGCGACCTCCTGGTACAGCGACGACGCACGGGCGTCTTCTGGACGCGCATTCTTCGACTTGGGCAGCGCGAGTTATCAGCCGCTGCAGGTGGCTGAAGGCGTGTGGTCGGTTGCTGTGGCTTCGAAGTCGAAGGGTGTGGTCAAGAAAAACGCCTCGACTTCGCTGATCGATCTCGGCGACGGCGTTGGTTGTATCGAGTTTCATTCGAAGATGAACTCGCTGGGCGCAGACATCGTGCAGTTCGTCACGCAGACGCTCAAGCCGAGTAGTCCCGCTTTGGGACAGTTCGACGCCTTCGTCATCTCCAATGACGCGCAGAACTTTTCCGTCGGCGCCAACATCATGCTGCTGCTCATGGCCATCCAGGAAGGCGAATGGGACGAGGTCGATTTCGCCATCAAGGGTTTTCAAGGCATGACGCAAGCCATTAAGTTCTGTCCCAAGCCGGTCGTAAGCGCGCCGTTTGGGATGTCTCTCGGCGGCGGTTGCGAAGTCAGCCTGCACTCCGCGGCGCGCCAGCCTCATGCCGAACTCTATATGGGATTGGTGGAAGTAGGCGTCGGTCTGTTGCCAGCCGGTGGCGGCTGCAAGGAGATGCTGCTGCGCGCGATTGACGCGGCGAACAGTATTCGACCGGGCGGACGCGCAGAGTCGGTTGAGTTGATGGAGGCGATGAAGAAGAACTTCGAGACCATCGCCATGGGCAAGGTTTCAGCCTCGGCGGTGGAAGCGCGCAATCTGGGGTTTCTCTCCGATGCCGACGTGATCACGATGAACCGCGACCGCCTGCTTACCGACGCGAAGCGCCGTGCCTTGGAACTGGTGCAGGAAGGCTACAGCGCTCCAGTGATGCGCACCGATGTCACAGCCCCCGGTGAGAGCATCCTCGCGACGCTCAAGCTCGGCATTCATCTAATGAGGCAGGGCGAGTACATCAGCGACCACGAGGTAAAAATCGGAAACAAAGTCGCTGAGGTGTTGTGCGGCGGAAAGGTCACACCGGGAACTCCGGTTTCCGAACAGTATCTGCTGGACCTGGAGCGCGAAGGTTTCAAGTCGCTCTGCGGTGAGAAGAAGACGCAGGAGCGGATTCAGTACACGTTGAAGACAGGAAAGACTCTGAGGAATTAGGAGGGCCTTGGGTTAACACGAAGGTCAAGGAGGTTTCTACGACGGACACGGAGAATGAGAAAGTTTGGAAGGCTAGGTATCTGTTCGTGTCCTCCGTTCGACCTTCGTGCCCTCCGTGTTAACCCTGGGTGTAGCACATGCGTGAAGTCGTAATTGCAAGTTCAGTTCGCACACCGGTGGGACGAGCCTTTAAAGGCGGCCTGCGCGCCACGCGTCCCGACGAGATGGCGGCCGTTGCCATTAGGGGAGCGCTCGCGCGCATCCCGCAGCTCGACCCAAAAGAGATTGAAGACGTGATCTTCGGTTGCGCCATGCCCGAAGCTGAGCAGGGAATGAACGTGGCTCGCATTGCTTCGCTGCGCGCCGGTTTGCCGGTGGAGTGCTCGGCGATGACCATCAATCGCTTTTGCTCCTCGGGCCTGCAATCGATCGCTATGGCCGCGGATCGCATTCGTGCCGGCGGCGCCGATGTGATTCTGGCTGGCGGTGTCGAGTCGATGACGATGATCCCGATGGGCGGCAACAAGGTGAGCGCCAATCCGTGGCTGGTGGAGAACTATCCCGACGCTTATCTTTCCATGGGACTCACTGCCGAGCGTCTGGCGCAGCGCTTCAACATCACGCGTGAGCAGGCTGATGAATTCTCTTTGCGCAGTCACAAGAACGCGATTGCCGCGATTGCGGCCGGCAAATTCAACGACGAACTTGTT
>JAFAUE010000215.1 GCA_019243475.1 Acidobacteriota bacterium
TTTGAAGTCGGGAGATCCAATGCTCTTCGGCCGAGCAGGCGAAGAGATCGACGCCCTGCGCGCGGCGAACGTCGAGTTCGAAGTTGTGCCCGGCATTAGCGCGGCCTTCGCCGCAGCGGCTGCGCTGGAGATATCTCTGACAGATCGCAGGAAAGCGTCTCGCGTGGTGTTCAGCTCCGGTCATCGAGCGAGAGGTGCGCAGGAAGAGAGCACGACCGAAGTAATCTACATGCCCGGCTCGGATTACGCGCCGATTGTCCGTCGTCTGCTGAAACAGGGATTCGCGGCGAACACTCCATGCGCGATCGTTTCAGAAGCCTCTCGCGAGCAGCAGTCAGTGCTCTGGAGTCAGCTGGGCTCCCTTTCCCAGTTGGGAGCTCTTCCCGCGCCATCGGTCTTACTTGTTGGAGAGGGATTGGAAGCACCGTTGCAGAACAGGCGGCGCAACCCCATCAGCAAATGCAAGGTCCTTCGCCTGTCCGCCGCGGCGGACTTCTTGGCTCGGGATGACAAATGCGGTGGAAGGGTGGAGATTTACAATCAATTCGCTTGAAATCAGCCGCCACTAAGAAAGCACCATCCAACTCCCTCGGCTTCGAATACTCGCCTGAGACCGCGCTGGCACACCTGCGTGGAGCCGATCCTGTGCTCGCCCGAGTGATCGAGCGAGTAGGCGCGTACGCCATGCAGTATCGCGAGCCTACTTTTCCGGCTCTGGTGCGGTCGATTGTCTTTCAGCAGCTGCACGGCAATGCTGCGCGCGCGATTTACGAGCGGCTGGAGAAGAAAGCCGGCGGGAGGGTCACACCCGAATCCATTTTGAAACTACGGCCCGCGCAAATGCGAGCGATCGGATTATCGAAGCAGAAGCTGACCTACATTCGCGATCTGGCGCGTAAGACCCGAGATGGAGTGGTCGAGTTCGGTAAATTTCCCAAGATGACGGATGAAGAAGTCATCGCCGAGCTGACGCAGGTGAAGGGCATCGGCGAATGGACGGCCCACATGTTTCTCATGTTCGCCCTCCGGCGGCCGAACATTCTGCCGACGGGAGACTTCGGCGTGCGCAGCGCGATGCGCAAAGCTTACGGAATGAAAGTCATGCCCAAGCCGCGGACTATGGAGCGCATCGCCAGATGCTGGCATCCATACTGCTCGATTGCGAGTTGGTACATGTGGCGTTCCCTCGATGTGCCGGTAGAACTGTAAAGCCGTTTTCACCACGGAGGCACGGAGGACACGGAGACCAAAAAATCAGGGGCTGAGGCATTTGTTGCTCCGCAGAGTTTGTAAGTGAGCCGCCCGCTAAAATACAAAAACCATCTCAGTTCTTACTCCGTGTCCTCCGTGCCTCCGTGGTGAAAAGGTTCTCGTCTTCCTTGGATATAATCTCAGGTTCTGGCATGTCCTCCGAAAACAACAGGAAGATCCGCGTGCTCGTGGCCAAGCCCGGCCTTGACGGGCACGATCGCGGCGCCAAGGTCATTGCGCGCGCCCTGCGTGACGCCGGCATGGAGGTGATTTACACCGGCTTGCGGCAGACACCGGAGATGATTGTCACCGCCGCGCTGCAGGAAGACGTGGATGTGATTGGAATGTCCATCCTCTCCGGCGCTCACAATGCCATCGTGCCTCGGGTAATGTCTCTGCTCAAGGAGAAGCAGATGGACGATGTGCTGGTGGTGCTCGGGGGCACGATTCCGGAGCAGGACATTCCCTTTTTGAACCAGCACGGCGTTACCGGGATTTTCGGTCCGGGCACGCCCATGGACCACATCGTGAAGTTTATCCGCGCCAACGTGAAACCGCGCGGTATTCCCGCCTAGAGCATTGCTTCCCGTTACGGAACATTTCATTCTCGAAGAGCGAGAGCACTGCCAGATTGTGCACTTGATCTCCTCAGACGGCATCAATCGCCTTACGCGTGAACGACTGCGCGATTTGATCACGCTGTTCGAATCTGGCCTTGACCACGCAAAGCCGCTAATCTTCGCCGGCAATGAGAACTTCTTCTCGTCAGGCGCCGATCTGAACGAAATTGCAGCGCTCGGCTCGCCCGATGCGCTGGAGTTCGCCACACACGGTCAACGGCTCATGCGGCTGGTAGATGACTTTCCTCACGCGGTCTATGCGGCAGTCTCTGGGTATTGCCTGGGCGGTGGACTTGACCTTGCGCTGGCCTGCGATCAGCGCGTGTGCTCAGCGAACGCCGTGTTCGGACATCGGGGCGCGGCATTGGGATTGATCACAGGCTGGGGTGGAACGCAACGGCTATCGCGACTGGTCGGTCGAGCAAGGGCACTGCAGATGTTCGTCGCAGCAGAAAAGCTCGGCGCGGCCGACGCGCTCGATGCTGGCCTGGTTTCGGAGATCGCTCCGGAGGCGCTGGCACGGTGCATCGATTTAGCGGAGCGGCGAGCCTCGACCATGAGCGCAGTTTGGTACTCTAGCTAGTTTTGTCCGGTAGGCCAATGGCAGAGAGCCGCGTCAATTCGAATCCTGCAAACGTCCTCGCCTCAAGTCTCGACGAGAAATCCACGCGCTATCAGAAGAACGCCCGCGCCATTGCAGACCTCCTCGCCAGCCTGTCACGCGAGCAAGAACAGATTCGACTTGGAGGCGGGCCAAAGGCAATCGAATCACAGCACAGCAAAGGCCGCCTCACGGCGCGGGAGCGCATTGCGCTGTTGGTCGATCCCGGTTCGGAATTCCTGGAGCTCGGCATCTACGCGGCGCATGGAATGTACGAGGAGTGGGGCGGAGCTCCTGCTGCCGGCGTTGTGACCGGCTTAGGCCGAGTGCATGGGCGTCTATTCATGCTCATCGTGAACGACGCCACGGTAAAGGCCGGCGCTTTCTTTCCCATGACGGCGAAAAAGGTGATCCGGGCACAGAACATCGCCATCGAGAACCGGATTCCCACGATTTATCTGGTCGATTCTGCCGGCGTCTTTCTTCCGCTGCAGGAGGACGTGTTTCCCGACACCGACGATTTTGGCCGAGTCTTTCGCAACAACGCCGTGATGTCGGCAATGGGCATTCCGCAGATCACTGCGATCATGGGAATGTGTGTTGCCGGAGGAGCGTATCTGCCGGTCATGTGCGACCACATTCTCATGACGGAAGGCAGCGGACTTTTTCTCGCTGGTCCCGCTTTGGTACAAGCCGCCATCGGGATGAAGTACTCGGCAGAGGAGCTGGGCGGCGCAAAAATGCACGCGCAAATCTCAGGTACGGTGGACTATCGCGAGCATAATGACGAAAGCTGCATTGCGCGTATTCGCTCGCTCGTGGAAAAGCTTGGACGCCGTCCTGCGGCGCCGTTCAGTCGCATCGAAACGCAGGCGCCTGCGTTGCCGGCAGAACAGTTACTCGGCGTGGTTGATGCCGATCCTGCCCGTCCCT
>JAFAUE010000312.1 GCA_019243475.1 Acidobacteriota bacterium
CCGAACCCCCGATGCCGAGGGCATGCTCGGCGCAATCGCAAAAGCCCGGGAGATCGCCGGCAAAATTCCAGGTTCGTTTATCGCCCTGCAATTTGAAAACACAGCTAATCCTGAATACCACTTTGAAACCACTGCCGAGGAGATTTACGAGCAGATGCAGGGGCAGGTCGACGCCCTGGTAATCGGCATCGGAACGGGCGGCACATTTTCCGGCATTGCGCGGTTACTGAAACAACGCAACCCAAAGGTGTTGTCCGTGGCCGTGGAAACTCAGGGATCGATTCTGCAGGGAAAACCGCCCGGGCCGCACAAAGTGGAAGGCATCGGCGTGAGCTTCATCCCTAAGACATTCGAGCGCAATCTGTGCGACGAGATCATCATGGTCTCCGATGACGATGCATTTGCGACCGTTCGTGAGCTTGCCCGGGAAGAGGGGGTGCTTGGCGGCTCCAGCGCAGGGGCAAATGTCTATGCTGCACTTCAGGTTGCGAAGCGTCTCGGTTCGGGCAAGCGCGTGGTGACGATCATTCCCGACGCGGCCGAGCGGTATCTTTCAAAGAACATCTTCAGCGGCGGGGCCTGACGAGAATCACTTGGCTCCAGCCGCAGCCGCCGTGGGCTTGTCCAGGAGATCGTAGACTTCCTGGTTCGCGCACACCTCGTAATACTTCCGCGGCATCCAGTCCTTCACCATCATGGTTTCGGCATCGACATGAGGGATCGTTCCTTCGCGCACAATGATCTTATGGAAGACGCCCGCTGCAATTGGAACCACGCCACTGAAAAGCCGCACCGGCTCGCCTGGCCAGATGGTGGGAAGCTTCGCGCTATGTTCCTTGAGTGAAATCTCTTGCGAGAGTTTTTCGAACGCCGGCCCGCTGATCAAAACACCGCTGATGTTGTAGCGCACTAGAAATTCGTCGGGATTCCCGCTGATGTCCTTGTCCTGTACGGTCTGCATGCTGAAGACATTGAAAGGCGTGCTCTTGTCGACCACAAACTTGCGCGCGCCCTTACTGCATGACGACAGGCGGTCACTCTCATTCAAGGCCTTGGAAATCATGATGCGCTGCGTGCCGTACATCAGATACATCGGCGCCGAGTCCTGATAGGAGATTCCAATTCCGAGTTCCAGGGCAGGCAGCCCCTGCTTCTGCGATTGCTCGTTGTACGCGCTGACGATGCCGATCATCTCTTTCGCCAGCACGCAGGTGCGGGCCACTCCGAAAGCAGGCTCCCCTTCCCGCTCGAAGAGCGCGAGAATCACAGCGTCTCCTTCGATAAAGACCGTGGAAGCTTCGTATTTCGGCAAGAGCTTGTTGATCGGCTCGTAAAAATTGAGGCTGAAATAAGAAGCTGGATTTAATCCACGCTCGTACAGCGTGCGTGTAAGCGTGGTGGATTCCCGAATGTCGGCTTTGAGAATTACATGACGAAGGACTTTCTCTTCCCCGCTCTTTTGCTCGTCGGGCAAGAGAAATTCGTAAAGCGTGTTATTGATCGCGGAAAGCTCGCGCAACCGCTCGGAAGTAATTACGTTCACTGCGTCCATGGCAGAGCTCAAGGCCTCGAACCGGCGCAGGTCACGATGGTAGCGAAGGAAATCGCCAAAGAATCGGGCAGCCACTTTGGCTCGATCGCCGCCCTTGCAGTTATCGACCTTCTTTACCGCGGCATTTAAATTGTCGGGCGAAATCTTTCCGTGCTCCTCAAGAAGAGTTTCCACCCGCGTTCGTTCCGTTTTGGAAATAAGCGCGTTCTTGAGCTGCTGTGGGTTGATTGGCGGAGAGTACTGGGCCAGCAGGGGAACGGCTTCATAGGAAGCGATGACATGCTGGATCACATTCTCCCTCTCCAGCATCTCAACCCAGCCATTCAGCAGTGCGCGCTGCGCCTTCCCTTTGGCAATGCTCTCGGTGGGAATGCCGCCCGCAAAAAGCTCCTGCGCATTTTCCGGGACATTGAGCAGGCCATCCAGCTCGTTCTCGTCAGATTCTTCCGCCACTTTCAAAGCGCGCAGAAAGTCGCAGGCTATGGCTTGCATAGTCTCAAAGCGGTCCGGATCTCGATCGTAGTTCCCGAGCATCACATACTGCTCGGCGTTAAGAAAGTCGTCGCGACCGTCTTCGGTATATAGCAGACGATTCAGGAACAGGTCGTAGGCGCCGCCCTGCACGTCCCCGAACAGGGAACGCCGCATTCGCGACAGCGACTCTTTCTCGATCTCACGCATGGTGGAAAAAAGATCCTGACCAACCTTGCGCAATACAGCCTTCTTGCTCACTTGGAACCGTGCAAAGCGATCACGCAGCTCCACGCCCTTAGCGGCAAGCGCTTGCCGCGGACCCTCATACGATTTCAATTTCGCGCGGCAGCGTTCGAGCGCCTGGGCAAATTGCGCAGCCATTTCACTGCGTTGAAATTTCATAGCGGCGAGCCGCGCCAACAGATCGACGGAAATGTTGTTCTCCGCTTTGGCACGGTTGAGCGCCGCGACGTGAACATCGAGCAACGCTCGCTTGAAGTCGCTGGACTCAAGAGACTTATTTGTGCCGTGGGCTCGACCGACGCTCGATCCGAGCCACGACGGCGGTTTGCTTCCGCTCGCTGTCTCGGCAACTAGGGCCTCGATTTGTCCATGCCTCGCGATCAGACGAAAGATGTGTTGTCGTGCGCTCTCCATAAAGCGCGCGCTAAGCGCGACATCGTGGCGGATGTTATCGACTCCACGCTGAAGACCGTCTAGTTGTATGGAGGGTAAATAGGACGAAAGCTGCGCCTGGCGCGCATGGTCGTGCAGTGAGCCGCGTTGGAGAAAGCCGAATGCCATGGTGAATCGCGCCCGGCTTCGGCGAACAGAGATGCCAGCGGCACTGCGGTTCGCGGCAAGGGCGGTAAACAAAGCGGAACGCAGCCTGCCTCTGATTCCGGATTACACACCCGGAGAAGGCAGTTTAGCGCGGTAAGGAAGCCACAAGGGCAGGGTGTTCACCCTAACTAACTGGTTACTAGGGTCATGCGGATCGGGTCATCGGGAGGCGAACATTCTTTGGGTCTATCGTCAACATGCGGTTCAAAATTGCGGTATGCATCGCAGCTGGTTCTAGATAACCCGATGACCCGATGTCGCGATAACCCGATTACCTGAATCTCATTCCAGCTAATCTTCTCGAGAGTCCGCCGCCTTTGCTCAGGCTCTTGAACTGCTTCCTCATCATTGCGTACTGCTTGAGGAGCTGATTGACCTCTTGGACGCTTGTGCCAGAGCCGCGAGCAATGCGCTTGCGCCGGCTGCCATTGATGGCCTCGTGATGGTCCCGTTCATAGGCGGTCATGGAGTTGATGATCGCCTCGACGCGGCTCAATTCCTTGTCGTCCACCTTGTCGGCCATGTTCTGAATTCCGGCAAACGGCCCAATGCTGGGCAACATCTTGACGATGCTCTGCAATGAACCGAGCTTCTTGATTTGCCGAAGCTGTTCGCGAAAATCCTCCAGCGAGAACCCGTCCCCACTGAGCGCTTTCTTGGCGAATTCTTCTGACTTTTTTGCGTCGAGCTTCTCCTGAGCCTTTTCCACCAGAGAAAGGATGTCGCCCATCCCCAAAATTCGGCCGGCAATACGGTCGGGATGGAACGGCTCGAGCGCATCGTACTTTTCGCCGACGCCAAGAAACTTGATGGGTTGGCCTGTGACGTTACGGATGGAAAGGGCCGCTCCGCCGCGCGCATCGCCGTCCATCTTGGTGAGAATCACACCGGTGAGGTTCAACTTTTTGTGAAACTCATTGGCCGAGTTCACCGCGTCTTGTCCCGTCATGGCGTCGGCAACGAACAGGATCTCCTGCGGATTGAGCAGCTTCTTCAGAAGCTGCATTTCGTCCATCAGTTCGTCATCGATATGCAATCGACCGGCGGTGTCGACGATCAACACGTCGCAGCCCGAATTCAGAGCTTCACGGCGAGCTTCCTTGGCCAGCCTTTCGACAACAGCAGTTGAAGCCTCTCCATCGACCTTGCCCTGATAGATACTTGCGCCAATGGCGTTGGCAACGACCTTTAACTGCTCGCGTGCGGCGGGCCGGTAGACGTCCACCGATACCAGCATTGGGCGGTGTCCGCCCTTCTTAAACCATTGCGCCAGCTTGCCCGAAGAGGTGGTCTTGCCTGAGCCCTGCAGACCGGCCATTAGCACCACGGTAGGCGGCTGCGAGGCGAACTTGATCCTCGCCGTATCCTTTCCCAGAATGGAAATTAGCTCGTCATGAACGATCTTTACCACCTGCTCGGTGGGCGAGATCTGCAGCATGACCTCCGCGCCCAGAGCCTTGTCGCGAATGTGGTCGATCAGCTCTTTTACAACTTTGAAATTGACGTCGGCTTCGAGCAGCGCCAGGCGGATTTCCCGCAGCGCTTCCTGCATGTTTTCTTCAGTAAGCTTGCCCTGGCCGCGCAGGTTCTTGAAGGTTCGTTGAAGTTTCTCAGAAAGGTTTTCAAACATAGAGCTGCTGATAATTCTAAATCCTGGTTATCGGATGCCGGGTGGAACGGAGAGTCGAATGCCTGAAAGCCTGGCTAACGTACCGGAGAGAGCTTTTCAAACTCGTTGCGCATGCGTTGCCAGGTCACGTCCAGCTGCTCCGGCAGAACGCGAGTTTCGCCGACCACGCTCATGAAGTTAGCATCGGCAATCCATCGCGGAAGCACGTGCATATGGATGTGACCGGCCACTCCTGCGCCGGCGGCTGCCCCGATATTCATTCCCAGATTGATACCATCTGGATGGTAAAGAACTCGCAATACGGTTTCCGTCTGCCGACAAAGATCCATCATTTCCGTCGCAGCTTCGGGGGGAAGCTTCTGAAGCTCGTCGGTGTGTCCGTACGGAATTACCATTACGTGACCGGAGGTATAGGGAAACGCATTCAGGCAAATGTAACAGTAGCGGCCTCGATGCACGATCCAGGACTCCCGATCGTTGCTTTGGTCGCGCTTGTCGCAGAAGACACAATCCCGGTCCTCCCTGGCCTTGGTGATATAGGCATAACGCCAGGGAGTCCAAAGATAGTCCATAGGACAAAGAGTATAGATGCTCTGAAATTTCAAAAGTTCCTAGGTGACGGGGCTAAGTTCCTTCCGAAGATGGGCTTGCAAGTTTGACACCCTCTTCCAGCGATTGCTATAGTCAGAACGTCAGCAAATGACGATGAAAAGTTTTTTTGCTGATCCGGCCGCAGAGTTTCCTCAGCCCTAAAGGGGCCCACACACAAGAGAGCTTTTGCAGCCATTAGTCCGCTCATGCGGGCAGCCGGGTTTCACCCCTTCTGTCTTTCCGGGACATTTCCCGCAGC
>JAFAUE010000471.1 GCA_019243475.1 Acidobacteriota bacterium
ATACATCGGCGCAACTGCCGTCCGCGCGTTGCTTGACTTCAGCCATGACGTAATCGTCTTCGACAATTTGAGCAAAGGCCACCGAGAGGCAATTCCGGCGAGCGTCCGGTTTGTTGAAGGTGATCTGGCCGACCGGACTGCGCTCGACGAACTATTGCGGCAGCATCGGCCTGAAGCAGTACTTCACTTTGCCGCATCGATTGAGGCTGGGGAGTCGATGCGCGAGCCGCAAAGGTACTTTCGCAACAACTGCGCGTCCACACTCACCTTGCTTGAAGCGATGCTGGCAAATGGCGTCAAGAAGTTGATTTTCTCGTCGACCGCGGCTCTCTACGGCGAGCCTAAACGAATCCCGATTCAGGAAGACGATGCACTGCAGCCGACAAACGTCTATGGCGCTTCGAAGCTGCTTGTCGAGCAAATGCTGAGCTGGTTCAATCAGATTCACGGATTCCGCTATGCCAGCCTGCGTTACTTCAACGCGGCGGGCTCGAATGGCCATTCCGGGGAACTGCATGATCCCGAGTCGCACCTCATACCCCTTGTTCTGCAAGTCGCTGCTGGAAAGCGCGAATCCATATCGATCTATGGCACCGACTACAGTACGGAAGATGGAACCTGCGTGCGCGACTATATTCATGTATCCGACTTGGCGGACGCGCACATTCTCGCCCTCGATGCACTCGAACAGCGCGACAAGCTGATCTACAACCTCGGCAATGGGCAAGGGTTCAGCGTGCGACAGGTAATCGAAACCGCCCGGCGCGTTACCGGCAAGCCGATCAAGGCGGTTGAAGCACCCAGACGTTCAGGGGATCCCGCCGTGCTGGTTGCGAGTTCGGAGAAGATTCGCCGGGAGCTGAACTGGCGTCCTAAGTATCCCGATCTGGAAAAGATCATCTTCAGCGCCTGGCATTGGTCGCAGGAGCATCCTCATGGCTATCGTGAACTGGCCGGTGCCCTCGGATAATGCTCTCAGTCGGCGAATTCCGGGGGGAGTTTCGACGGCGCTTCTCGAATGAGCCTCTCATCATTCGCGCTCCGGGCCGTGTAAACCTGATCGGCGAGCACACCGACTACAACGATGGATTTGTAATGCCGGTTGCCATTGACTTTTATACGTGGGCGGCAATTGCTTTGCGTCACGACGGCACAGTCAATATTCACTCGCAGAATTTTGATGAGACGGTGTCCTTTCGCCTGCAGAGCGCTCCTCGCCCGCGCCATCACTGGTCGGATTACCCGATTGGCGTCATCGAGCAGCTGCGGCCCGCGAACTCGGTGCGCGGTGCAGACATCTTGATCCATGGAGAAGTGCCGATCGGCGCTGGCCTCAGTTCTTCCGCCGCCATCGAAGTGGCGACTGGATTCGCAGTTCTATATGCGAATAAAGCCGACGTGGATCGAACGCAATTGGCGCTGCTTTGTCAGCGCGCCGAAAACGAATTTGTCGGAATGCGCTGCGGCATCATGGACCAGTTCATCTCCTGCCATGGGAAGCTAGATCGGGCGCTCATGCTCGATTGCCGGACGCTCGCATACAAACTCCTGCCATTGCCGGACGACGTGCGGTTGGTCATTTGCAACACCATGGTGAAACATCAGCTTGCCGGCGGCGAATACAACGACCGTCGCGCTGCATCTGAGGCAGGAGTTGCAATTCTGAAAAAGCGCCTGCCGCGCATCCGGGCATTGCGAGACGTCTCGGTGAATGAGCTAGATCGTTACTGCAGCGACATGCCGGAAGTTGTCTTCCGCCGCTGCAGACACATCGTCACCGAAAACGATCGCGTTCAATGTGCGGCAGACGCTCTCAAACAAGACAATCTCGCGGAATTCGGCAGGTTAATGGCGCAATCTCACAATAGCCTGCGCGATGACTACGAAGTAAGCTGCCGGGAGCTTGACCTCATGGTTGGCATCGCTGATCGGCAGCCGGGAACCTATGGCGCACGCATGACAGGAGGCGGCTTCGGCGGCTGCACTGTCAACCTCGTCTCGCTTGCGCACGTCGAAGCGTTTCGTACAAAAGTAGCCCATGCTTACGAACAGGAAACCGGACTGAAGCCGGAGATTTACATCACACCCGCATGCGACGGAGTGGGGCAGGTAGCATGAGCTTGCTGCAAATCGAACAGTCACCGCACCGGCGCTGGAATCCGCTGTTGCGGGAATGGGTGCTGGTTTCCCCGCAACGTACACAGCGACCATGGCAGGGACAGATTGAAAAATCCTCGTCACCGGCGCGACCGCAATACGACCCTTCGTGCTATCTCTGCCCGGGAAACCCTCGCGCCGGAGGCAAGAAGAATCCGCAATACACGAACACTTTCGTCTTCGAAAACGATTTCGCTGCCCTCACACCAGAAACTACCGCGGGACAACTGAACCAATCGAATTTACTGATTGCCGCAGCGGAGCGGGGAATCTGCCGAGTGATTTGCTTCTCGCCGCAGCACGATCTGACGATTTCCAATATGGAACTCGGCGACGTACGACGAGTCGTAGGTGTGTGGCGCGAACAGTACTCCGAGCTCGGCGCTATTGACTGGATTCGGCATGTCGAGATTTTCGAGAATCGCGGCGAGATGATGGGGGCCAGCAATCCTCATCCGCATTGTCAGGTTTGGGCGAACGAGACTTTGCCGAACTACCCTGCGGCGGAACAGCTATCGCAGCAGGACTTTCGGGGCAAGCAGCGGAAGTGCCTGCTCTGCGAGTACCTGAGAATCGAACAGCAGGAAGGCGCGCGAGTGGTCTGCGCCAACAAGCACTTTACTGTGGTCGTCCCGTTTTGGGCAGTCTGGCCGTTTGAAGTGCTGGTACTCGCGAACCAACATTACACCGGCATGGATCAGCTAATAGGGGAAGCAGAGACCGGACTTGCCGACATCCTGAAGCGCATTACCGCGCGATATGACAACCTCTTCGGTGTGTCATTCCCGTATTCCATGGGCTTCCATCAGCGGCCGACGGACGGCGAGCCGCACGACGAATGGCATCTACACGCACATTTTTACCCGCCGCTGCTGCGCTCAGCAGCGGTGAAAAAATTTATGGTAGGTTACGAAATGCTGGCGACACCGCAGAGGGACGTTACGCCGGAGTGGGCTGCAGGACAGCTGCGAGGTTCTTCAGAAACGCCGTTGCCGTAATCGTTGACACGGGCTGCAATAGCGAACGGGTGAGACTAGCTTCCCTCACCCGTTCGCCAGCGCAACGTTTTGCGGCTTAGTGACGACCCCCGCCGCCACCGCCGCGACTTCCACCACCACCGCCACCTCGACGGCCGTGATGTCGGCGTCCGCGTCCACCCGGCGGACGGCCGCCTTCGCGGCGTCCACCGCCGTGGCGCTCGCCCGCCCCGGCATGTGCGGGCTCGCCTTCGGCGCGGTTGAAGTTTGGCTCGTCATCGCCTTCCTGGAAGTCTCCGCCACCTTCAATCGTGATGCTTTCACCCGAATCCGGACCGGGCTCCAGAGTTGGGCGTCCAGCACCATCGCCATCCTGGCCCTGTCCTCCGCCGGGTGCAGCGCCCATCTTCGCGCGCTGCTCGCGCAGGATTGCCTTGCGCGACAACTTGATGCGGTTGCCTTCAATGGCCAGCACTTTGACGAGAATCTGATCGCCCTCGTGCAGCTCATCGCGGACATCTTTGATGCGATGTTCGGCAATCTCGCTGATGTGCAGCAACCCGTCGGTTCCAGGGAACAGCTCCACAAAGGCGCCGAAGTCGGCGAGCCGAACGACTTTTCCGAGATACGTCTTTCCCACTTCAGGAGTGGCAGTAATGTCGCCGATAATCTGCAGCGCCTTGCTCATTGCTGCTTCGTCGCTGGAGGCAACGTTCACTTTGCCGGAATCTTCGACATCGATCTTCACGCCAGTCTGCTCGACGATGCCGCGAATCACCTTGCCGCCGGGGCCAATGAGGTCGCGAATCTTGTCCACGGGAATCTGCAGGGTGTGAATGCGCGGCGCATACCTCGAAACTGCCGAGCGAGACTCGGGCAGCGCTTCCTGCATTTTTTCGAGGATGAACATGCGGCCGCGACGCGCCTGTTCGAGAGCCTCGCGCATGATCTGGCCGGTGATGCCCGGAATCTTGATGTCCATCTGTAGCGCCGTGATTCCCTGGCTGCTGCCGGCTACTTTGAAGTCCATGTCGCCGTAATGATCTTCGGCTCCGGCGATGTCGGTGAGGATGGCATAGTCGTCGCCTTCCTTCACCAGGCCCATCGCGACTCCCGCGATCGGCGCTTTAATGGGAACTCCGGCGTCCATGAGCGACAATGCTGCGCCGCAGACGGATGCCATGGACGAAGAGCCGTTTGACTCCAGAATGTCTGACACGACGCGCATGGTGTAAGGCCATGCATTTTCGTCAGGCAGCACGGCGGAGATCGCGCGTTCTGCCAAAGCGCCGTGACCCACTTCCCGGCGGCCTACGCCGGTCATGCGTCCCGTTTCTCCGACTGAGAACGGCGGGAAGTTGTAGTGCAGCATGAAATTCTTT
>JAFAUE010000134.1 GCA_019243475.1 Acidobacteriota bacterium
GTTGACGGCAATGTCCATGAACGCCCGCGCCGCCCGGCTCAGCGTTTTGTCCTTGCGATAAACCAGCGCCAAATCGCGTCGGATAGGCGGATCAATGAAGGCAAGAGACGCGAGGGTTCCTGCGCGAACTTCGTCGGAAATATTGGAACGGGCCACAAAACCAATACCAACGTTGGCTGCAACAAATCGTTTCAGCAGCTCGCTCGAATCGAGTTCCATGGAGACCTGTTGCTTAAGTCCGGCTTGCTGAAAGACAGCATCGATCGCGTCGCGCGTACGCCCAAGCTTGGGTAAGACCAGCGGGTACTTGGCCACTTCCTCGAGGCGCACATGCGATAGCTGCGCCAGTGGATGCTGGGCGGCTGAGATCAAAACTAGTTCGTCCTGATGTATCGGCAGCGCTGCCAGCCGAGGGTCCTTAACCGGCATTGATACCACGCCGAAATCAAGGCTCTGATCGATTACGCACTCCAGCGTTTTTGCCGTCTCCGCCCGTTGAATGCTGACCCCGACTTTCGGATATTGGCGCTTAAAGTCGGCGAAGACCTCGGGAAGCACATAGAGGCAGGTTGCTTCATTGGCGCCGACTACGATCTCTCCGCGAGGCGTCCGTTCCATCTCCGCGATGTTTGTCTTTACCGCTCTTAGAGAGAGGATCGCCTCTTCGGCATATGACTGGAACGCCTTTCCCGCAAGCGTCAGCTTGACCTTGGCGCCGGACCGGTCGAACAGCCTGGCTCCTACTTCTTCCTCAAGTGCGCGAATCTGCGACGAGATCGCCGGCTGAGTTCGAAAGCAGCGCTCCGCAGCCTTAGAGAAGCTGGAATTCTTGGCGACCTCCAGGAACGAGTTGAGCTGATCGAAATCCATCGCCTGTGTGGCCGATATCCTATCGTGAAAATCCCAGATTCGGCTGGACAAAACAGGGTGAGAGTTAGCGCTCGAAGTGGCTTCGTGCCAGGCCGGATTGTCGAATGATGCTGGACAGTGTGCCGGGCTTGAGTTCTGGATGATCCGGCACGACAACAGTTACCGTTGTGTCTGCTAAGCGCTTCTGCATGACGATATGACTCCCGCGCTGACGGACGTTCTCAAACCCTTGGGACTGAAGAATCTTGCATACTTCACGTCCGGAGAGTTGCCGGAGTTTACCCAACCGGCACCTCGACTTGAGTAACAAAGACTTCGTTTCTTAACCGTCGATCAATCTCCGTCCGATCCGCTGATTCGAAGAAAAGTTGCAGCGCTTCGATAAGGTTAGTGCGTGCAGCTTCAACCGTCTTGCCTTGGCTGGCGATGTCCAAATCTGGACAAAACGCGACATAGAGATCGTCTTCGCGCTCGATAATGGCGGTCAACTGCTTTGTGGTTTTCATCCGTGCAATTCTATTGCAACCACCGAAGATAATGGTCACTACACGCAGGGCCTAAACCATCGGCATTGCTAGAATTGATCCATGCCGACTTCCTCCAATCTGCGACGTGCGCAAGCGGTTGGACGTGTGCTCTGGAAGCTCGGAAATCGTCACCAGACGGTGCGCGGTGGAGTAGCGGCCGCCAAGACAATAGGGAAGGCGACGGCGCGGGCTACTCGCGTCCTTTGGCTGGAAGTGACGGGATTCTTCTTTGCCGTCTTTGCGCTATGGGTCGTTGCTGCTACCTGGAGCCAGTGGCAGAAGATTCGGGTTGATCCTTCTACCGCGCCGCCGACGTGGCACGTGTTCGTGGGCATAGGCTTCTCGCTCTTCCTAATCTATTTCGCCGCGACGTCCTTCTGGCGGGCGCGCCGCGAGGCCGCGAAGTAGCCAATGGCCAACAAGTCAACCTCATCGTCGGCAAAGGAAAAACAAGAAACAGGGTTGCGGGAACTGTACACCGAAGAAGACCTGCTGAGCTCCGGCTGGGAATATGACACGCAGGCTGGCTTTCCCGGCCAGGATCCATTCACGCGCGGCATTCAGCCCACGATGTACCGCGGACGCCTTTGGACCATGCGTCAGTATGCGGGAATGGGAGACGCAGAGGAATCAAACCGGCGCTATCGCTATTTGCTCGCGCACGGCACCACCGGGCTTTCAGTTGCCTTCGATCTGCCCACTCAGATCGGGTACGACTCCGACGATCCCATGTCCCTGGGAGAAGTCGGCAAGGTCGGCGTTGCGATTGATTCAATCGAGGACATGGAGCGGCTGTTCGACGGCATTGATCTCGAAAAAATCTCGACTTCGATGACCATTAACTCGACAGCCATCATCCTGCTTGCACTCTATGTCGCAGTCGCGAAACGCAAAGGGGCGAATCCTAGGAAACTCTCCGGCACGGTGCAGAACGACGTGCTCAAGGAATACATCGCGCGTGGCACGTACATTTATCCGCCAACGCAGGCGATGCGCATCATTACCGACATCTTTGCGCATGCGAGTGAATACTTACCAGAGTGGAATCCGATTTCCATTTCGGGATATCACATGCGTGAAGCAGGATGCACCGCTGCGCAGGAAATCGCGTTTACGCTGGGCAATGGCATCGCTTACGCCCAGGCGGCTGTCAACGCCGGTCTCGACATCGATCGCGTTGCTCCGCGGCTCTCATTTTTCTTCAACGCACATAACAACTTCCTGGAGGAAGTCGCGAAATTCCGTTCCGCGCGACGCATGTGGGCATGTATCATGCGTGACCGTTTCCGCGCCGCAAACCCAAAATCCTGGATGCTGCGATTCCACACGCAAACCGCCGGCTCTACACTCACGGCGCAGCAGCCCGAGGTGAATATCGTTCGTACGGCAATTCAGGCGCTCGCGGCAGTGCTGGGCGGGACGCAGTCACTACATACAAATGGGTACGATGAGGCTCTCGCTCTGCCTACGGAGGAAGCCGCGCGCATCGCGTTGCGCACTCAGCAAATCATCGCTTACGAATCTGGAGCAGCGCAGACGATCGATCCTTTTGCTGGATCCTACGCCATCGAAAGTCTCACCGACGAGCTCGAAGCGAAGGCATCGGTTTACCTCGACAAGATCGATGCTCTCGGAGGGATGATCAGAGCCATCGAGCGCGGCTACGTCCAGCAGGAGATCCAGAATGCTGCCTATGACGTGCAGCAAAGAATCGACCGCGGCGAATCGGTGGTGGTTGGAGTGAATCGCTTTGCGATCGAAGAAGAAAAGCCTATACCCATTCAGCGAGTTGACGAGGAGCTGGAACGCAAGCAGGTGCAGCGCGTGCGTGCTCTGCGTTCCCGGCGCAACTCCACCGGATGCGAGGCGGCGCTCAGGAGGGTTAGAGATGCGGCTTCGACCAGCCGGAACCTCATGCCGCCAGTCATCGAAGCTGTCGAGAAGAGCTGCACAGTTGGGGAGATCTCCAATGCCTTACGCTCTGTCTTCGGTGAGCACCAGGAAACGGTAGTGATTTAGCCACAAGGCAACCTCTGGCAATGCCAGGCTCTCTTTAATCAAACAAGTTTCAATCAAGGTTTCAATATTGCGCCTGCAGGTCGCAGGCCTCACGGCAATCGCGGCAGTAGTACGCACCGTCTGCGCAGAGCCTCACTTCATAGAGCGCCTGGCAGAGGATGCAGTACTTCTCGCAGGAGCAGCGGGATTCTTCCTGATCGCACTGAGAGCAGAGGAATTTGTCTGCCATAGGAAGAATGTAGCGCGGGACATACGCGCGGAGAAGCGCGAATTTCGAGAACGGCTGCCGTTCAACGGAGTAAACTAGATGTAGGACATGTATTGCAGGGCCTGACGGGCTATTTGGCGCCTTTTTCGATCCTGCGTATTTCCTTAAGTAACGCGGCCTCCACTTTGGTGGAGCGTCGTTCCCCCCGCGCGACTCGGCTTACGTAGGACGGGTCAATTTCAAGCTGCCTTGCTACCCTGCTGTAGATGCCGCGATAAAGGCTGAGTCGATTGAGTTTGGAATCTTTGCTATTATCCATGTCATAAATCGTGACCCGCTGTCCTGGTCAGCGCGGCACGACGCACGAAACGCTGAACCGAAGATGGGGAACGCCGTTGTCGGGTTATAACTCTAGCGTTACTGAGCATAGCTCCGGCAATGTCCCGTGTCAAGGAATGAAGGATGCGTGCCGGCACAAAGCTAGCTCGACCAGAATGGGCAGTACAAATCGAACGACTGCGCGAGCGGTTGCACCTTAATCAGGCAGGTCTCGCTCGACTACTGAACGTGTCTCCCATGGCCGTTTCCCGATGGGAGCGGGCCGTCAACGAGCCCGAAGCCGCGTATTACATCCATATGGGAACGCTGGCAGGAGATCCGGACTGCTGGTACTTCTGGCAGCGCGCAGGGCTCCCCGCCAGCGACTTAAAACGCGCGCTTCGCAAAACTAGGGCTCACCGCTCAGGACAAACGGAACCGCCGTCCGCCCCCGAGGTTTCTGTGCCGCTGCTCGCGCTCACCGCAGGCACCGTGTCTGCCGGAGACAACACCCCCAATTTAGAGCAGGCGCCAGCGGTCGCCAAACTTGCCGCACCGGGGGATTGGAGCCAGAACGATCAGAGCCTGCGCTGCCTTCGCGTTGCCGGCGACGGCATGGCTCCCCTGATTGCAGACGGGTCGATCGTGGCTGTGGATCTTTCCCAATTTGAACCGGCGAAATTGTCGAATGCCGTCGTGCTTGCGTGGCACAAAGACTACGGCCTCATGCTTCGGCGCCTGAAGCGATTCGGCGCAGCTGAAGTGCTGGTTGCAGAGACCGATCGCGCCGGCGCAAATACGTTGACGTTGGACCGCAACTGGCGGCTTCTGGGTCGCGCAGTGTGGTGGATGTCGCGTCCGAAATAGGAGAGCGATATCATGACGGTTGCCCTTACTGGCTAAATTCCTCTTTGTAGTCGCTTTTTGTCTCTCTGCCTGGCTCTCCTCTCCTCCCCTGGCACTCGCTCTGGGCCTCTCGCTGGCTCTGACACTCGGCAACCCCTTCCCTGAATTCACACGTACCTGGGCCAAGTGGCTGCTGCAGATCTCCGTCGTGGGACTGGGGTTCGGAATGAACCTCGGCCAGGTTCTCCGCGCAGGTCGCTCAGGATTTCTTTACACGATGATAGGAATCAGTTTTGCGATAGCTCTGGGAATGCTGCTCGGGAAGTATCTGGCGGTCGACCGTAATCCCGCGCTGCTGATTTCTGTCGGCACCGGTATCTGCGGTGGAAGCGCGATTGCCGCCGTCGGTCCGGTGATCGAGGCGAACGAACACGATATGGCAGTTTCGTTGGGAACTGTATTCATCCTCAACGCCGTAGGTTTGTTTATTTTTCCTGCGATCGGCCACAGGTTTCACCTCTCCCAGGAACAATTCGGTTTGTGGGCTGCGCTTGCTATTCATGACACTAGTTCTGTAGTGGGCGCGGCCGCGAAGTACGGCACAATCGCCCTGGGAATTGCGACCACGGTAAAGCTGACGCGCGCGCTGTGGATCGTGCCTGTGACGCTGGGGGCTGCTGCGCTGAACAAACGGCAGGCACGGCTTCAGATTCCCTGGTTCATCCTGTTCTTCTTGCTCGCGGCCTTGGCGCGCAGCAGCTCGCCGCCCGTTCTGATGAACACCTATTCTGGCCTAGTCGCTGCAGCAAAGGTTGGGCTGGCAATCACGCTCTTTCTCATCGGCAGTTCGCTGTCACGCGAAGCGATCAAAGAGGTGGGCGTGCGTCCACTGGTCCAGGGAGTTGTGCTCTGGATTGTCGTGGCCACGGGATCCATGTGGTTGGTTCTCCGACTCGTACGTTAATGGGACACAGGCGCTCTTCCGTTGCACCGACGAAGCTTTCTCTCAAGCACTCTCCAGGAATAAAATAAGTTCAGGCGTTCAGGGCGCCTCCCGTCCGCGGAGAGGACTGAGTCCACCTGACTAAGCACATTCAATCCGGTTCTCACGAACCTCCTTTTCGCCCGAAGAAAGCGGACCGCGGGCCCAGCACGAAGGAGGCTCGTCATGCCTGAACGTCATTTGCCTGTACGTCCCGATCTGGAACAACTCAAACATCAAGCGAAAGACCTGCTGCGCGGATACCGCGCCGGTGAACCGTCGGCCGTGGCGGAGTTTCAACAGCATCACCCTCGCGCAATCGACTCCGTTTCCGCCAAGCTGGCCGACGCTCAGCTCGTGTTGGCGCGCGGCTATCAAGCGCGAAGCTGGCCGCGGCTGGTGCATGCGTGCCGTCTGATCGACGCCATTTGGGAAGACGATCTTGAAACGGTGCGCCGGCTCGTGACCGCAAATCCACATCTTCTGCTTGAGGATGCGCGCGTGACTCCCTGCAGTTGGGGGCCGCCAATGTCATATGCGGCGAACCTCGGCCGGGACAGCATCATCCGCATGCTGCACGACCTGGGCGCGCGCGATCACGGTAAAGCGCTCAACCGCGCAGCGCTGCAAGGACAAGTGGGTACGGCGCGATTGCTGCACGCGCTGATGGGTTCGCCCAAGATCATCGATAAGGACATCCTGGGCTACCCCGCATACACTCTCAGCGTTGCCGGAACCGCAGTCGCTCTGGAGCTGGGGGCGCAAGTCCGCGATGCGAGAGGCAATTCGCTTGCGCCGGTCGCCGTTGTGCTTGGAACAGACAGTCGCAATCCCGAGGCCAAGCACCAGATTCTCGAAATGTACGTCCAGCACGGACTTCCGCTGCCGGACACGCCGGTCATGGCGCTTCACCGCGGTCGTATCGATCTATTGGAGAAACATCTAAAGCGAGATCCCGGAATGGTCCGCCGCACTCTGTCACTCGAGGAGATCTATCCACCAGAAGTCGGCTGCGAAAGACCTACGCAGGCGACATTCGCCGCGCCTCTCGACGGGACTACCTTATTGCATATCTGCGGCGATTACGGCGAGATTGAAATCGCGCGCTGGCTCATCGAGCGTGGAGCGGATGTGAATGCCAAAGCCGAAATCGATAGCGACGGGTTCGGCGGGCACACACCGCTTTTCTGCGCTGTAGTTGCGCAACCAAACTTCTCGGTGAATCATTCGCATACACCCGACGAAGCGCATTTCACTCGACTGTTGCTCGATCACGGCGCCAATCCGAATGCACGCGCCTCGCTGCGCAAGCAATTACATCCCGGTTACGGAGAGGAGACCATGCACGAGTATCGCGACGTCACGCCGCTCTCGTGGGGTGAGCGTTTTCACCGGCAGAAATTCGTGAGCCAGGAATCGTTGCGCCTGATCGAAGAACGAGGCGGGGGTCGGTGAGACCGACGATGAGAGGTCATTGGGGGAGGACTCGATCTAACGAAAGTTGAGGAGAAGCTCTCTGATGGGTAGAAAAACCTTCTCGTTTTTGAGATGGCGGCTCAAGAATTTGAGCGTCCTGGTCAACGCATCAAGCTGAGCAACGCCGCGAAAGCTGGGTCCCTGGCCGGGATAGGTCTTCAGCTCGTACTTTGTTCCAAGCGTCTTGAGCAGCCGCTCAACTGCGTAAGCCTCGCTCACGGGTACCACCGGATCTGCTTCACCGTGAAGCAACAGCGCAGGCGGCATGTCATGTGTCGCGGAAATAACTTCAGGCGGCATTCCTCCCATCAGGCTCACGACAGCTGTGACTCTGGCGTCCCGCGACGCGAGAGAAAGGGAAAGATAGCCTCCGAGAGAAACGCCAAGCAATCCGATTCGCGCTGAATCCACCTTGGCATGGCGCTGCGCAAAGTTGATGCCGTCGGCAATAACTGCCAGCCAAATTCGAAAATTTCTCTGAATTCCGGAGAAACTCGCGTAACTGGTGGCCGTTGCGTCGAAGTAATGGACGAAGAAGACTACGTAGCCAAAGTTCGCGAGCTGCTGAGCATAGTTTCCGACGAATGAGCTGACCGGTCCCGACGATCCGTGGACCACGATCAGCGCTGGAAAGGTTCCGGAACGCTGCGGTTCGTAGACAACCACCTCAACATTCTTATCGTTGGAAGTGTATGAGGGCACTGCTTGTTTGATGAGTTCGAATGTTCAGCAGATACAAAATCTGCTCCATCTCCCGTGAGTGTTTATCTG
>JAFAUE010000197.1 GCA_019243475.1 Acidobacteriota bacterium
GCTCTCCACCGTCCAGTTCGACTGGAACCTGCCCGAGCGCTTCGGTCTCGAGTTCGTCGGCGAAGACGGCCAGCGCCACCGCCCCATGATGGTCCACCGCGCGCTCTACGGATCGGTCGAGCGCTTCTTCGGCGTGCTGATTGAGCATTATGCCGGCAATTTCCCGGTCTGGCTCTCGCCGGTCCAGGTTGTGATGATTCCCATTTCAGAACGCCACGCCGGGTACGCCGAACAGGTAGCGGAAAAATTGAAAGCCGCCGGCGTTCGTGTGCACGTGGATGCGCGCAACGAAAAGATGAACGCCAAGATCCGCGAGCACACCCTGCAGAAAGTGCCGTTCCTTCTCGTAGTGGTCGATAAAGAAGCCGAAGCAGGAGAGGTAAGCGTACGCGTCCGCGGCAAGGGGGATGAAGGGAAAACGACGACGGTCGCGTTTGTTGCGCGAATTCGCCACTTAATCGAGACGAGATCCTCTAACCTGGAGTGAAACCACAAAGGACACGAAGGAACACGAAGGACATTAATGCCGGAACACGGGACTAAACAGGGTCGAAGCGCGAATGAAGTGAGTCACGTTATTGTCACTGCGGCTTTAAAAGTCCACTCCGCGTTGGGTCCGGGCCTGCTTGAGAGCGCATATGAAGCCTGTTTGATGCATGACCTTGCAAACGCGGGACTACGGGTGTCCTCACAAGTTGGATTGCCTCTCGAGTATGACGGTCTTCGTCTCGATATTGGCTACAGGCTCGACCTGCTGGTGGAAGATCTAGTGATCGTAGAAATCAAAGCTGTTGAGGCGATCACTAGAGAGTCCACATGGCTCAGATTCTGTCGTACATGAAGCTGAGTAAGAAGTCGCTCGGTTTGATCATAAATTTTAATGTCCTTCACCTTCGGGAGGGCATTAAGCGCGTCGTCGAAGGTGATTCTTGGCGAAAAGCCTGAATTGCACCGTTGCGGGTGCGTGGGCCTTGGATGGGTCGCCCGCGGTTCGGGCTGGCATAGATTCTCACCTTTGTGTGCCTTCGTGTCCTTTGTGGTTTTATACAGTTCTCAGTTTGACCCAACTCTCGGCCGCACAGTAAAATACATTGGTTTGTCTGACCTAGGCGCTCTCGTCTGAGGGCCGGTGGGCCGTATCTGGCGGCCGGTAGGAACCAGCAAGCAACTACCACAGAGAAGGAAAAGCCTATGTACGCGGTCATCCGCGCCGGGGGAAGGCAGTTTCGCGTCGCGCCCGGAGACGTGATCAAAGTCGATCAGAAGCCGGGGGAGAACGGCAACATCGAGTTCACCGATGTGCTGGCAGTTTCGGCGAACGAAGGCGAACTGGCAAAGCCGCAGAGCGGCGCGCGGGTAGTCGGCAGTGTGGTGGAAGAAGGACGCGCCGACAAGATCCTCGTCTTCCACTTCAAGCGCAAGAAGCAATACAAGAAGCTGCAGGGACATCGTCAGCCCTTTACGGCCGTACGCATCACAGAAATCGCCTTTGACGGGCAGAAGTTCAACGCGCCGGAACAGCCGTCGCCAAAGCCAAAAAAGGAAAAAGCTCACATGGCGAGCAAGCAAACCGAGCAGAAGGCGGAGAAGAAGGCCCGTAGCGGCGCCGAAGGCAAAGCTTCCAAGAGCAGCAAATCGCGTACCGACAAGGGCACAGCCCGCGCCGCGCAAAAGCCGGCGAAGAAGAAGTAAGGCGTTTCAAGAGAGGCGTTTCAATACCTTCAACAGCGACTTAGCTGTCGCTTTTGAAACGATTTTCTTGAAACGAATTTTCCTGAAACGCTGCTCTCTGAAACGCTTTTCCGACTTAAATTTCGTCGGCAATGCACGCAGCACCAACCAACTGAGGTAAACCAACGCATGGCACACAAAAAAGGTTTAGGCAGTTCGAAAAATGGCCGCGACTCGAATGCACAGCGGCTTGGAGTGAAGGCTTTTGGCGGTCAGCTTGTGACCGGCGGCTCGATCATCGTTCGCCAGCGGGGCACACGTTTGAAGCCGGGCAGGAACGTGGGACGCGGTAAGGACGACACGCTGTTCGCCAAGGTCGATGGGGTGATTCGCTTCGTGGATCGCGGCAACATGGGCCGCTTTGTGCACGTAGAGCCCGCAACAGAAGCTTCTGGCTCCTAAGCCTGTCTTGGTTTTGTCAGACAGCGCCCAATTTTCTCAGAACTTGGCCCCGATTATCGGGGCCTTCTCGTTGGACGCGACGTAGTCATCTGGCGCAAACAGCTTCACATCTAACCAGAGCGTTTGCCTGGCGGCTAAGTAGCCAGAATCTAGCAACCAGCAACCAGAAGCCAGCAGCTTTTTCACGAGCCATGCTAGCGGCCAGTAGCTAGCAGCCAGCAGCTTGTTCATCGACGAAGCTAAAATTCGCGTCAAGGCCGGCGACGGCGGAAATGGCTGCATGGCCTTTCGCCGCGAAAAGTTTGTGCCTCGCGGAGGGCCCTCCGGCGGCGACGGTGGTCGCGGCGGCGACGTGATCATGGAAGCCAGCGAGCGCCACAACACGCTGGTTCATTTCCGCTTTAATCCTGAATACAACGCCGAGCGTGGACGTCACGGCGAGGGATCGAACCGCACCGGCGCAGAAGGCCACGATGTTGTACTGAAGGTCCCGGTCGGAACCATCCTGTATGACGCCGAAACCGGCGAGCGTGTCCATGATTTTTCCAGGGCCGATGAGCGACTCGTCATCGCAAAGGGCGGACGCGGCGGACGCGGCAACCAGCATTTTGCAACCTCCACTCACCAGGCGCCGAGGGAGCACGAGCTCGGGCGTGCAGGTGAAGAGCGCACCTATCGCCTGGAGCTTAAGCTACTTGCGGATGTCGGCTTAGTGGGATATCCCAATGCGGGAAAGTCAACGCTGATCTCGCGCATCTCAGCAGCCCGTCCCAAGATCGCGGACTATCCGTTCACCACGCTCGAGCCCAATCTGGGCGTGGTTACGGTAGGCGAGCCGCCGAACGACGACAGCTATGTTGTTGCCGATATTCCTGGATTGATCGAAGGTGCGAGCGCCGGTCACGGACTGGGCACGCAGTTTTTGCGGCATATAGAACGAACGCGCTTGCTGCTGCACCTGGTGGATGTTTCGGATGCCAGCGGGCGTCCTGATCCGACTGAAGACTTCAAGGTCATTATGCGCGAGCTCGAAAGCTGGGGTACCGGACTCGAGAACAAGCCCATGATGGTTGTGGCCTCGAAGATTGACGCCGCCAATCCAGACAAGCTCACCAAACTCAAGCGATTCGCAGCCCGGCGAAAACTGCCGTTCATGGCGATATCTGCAGTGACCGGCGAAGGCATCGAGAAGCTGAAGTATGCGGTCGGAGAACGCGTGAAGGAAATTCGCTCCGAAGCTGCCGGCTACGAGCTCCCAGCCACCAGCTGAATGGGCGGGCTTTCCGAAGTGAAGGGTT
>JAFAUE010000088.1 GCA_019243475.1 Acidobacteriota bacterium
GACCGTAAGCACGGCCTGCGTGACGTTGACCAGGAACTTGGTCGCAGTGGAACCAAAGTTCGAAGACAGGCCGCCGGAGTAACCAGCTACGAGTGTGTGAGTGCCTGCCGGCAGCAGAACGTTAGCGACCACCGCCGTTCCATTCACTACGTTGGCCGTGCCGTACTGCGCTTGAGTGGCATCGTCGAAGAAGTTGACCGTTCCTGTGGATACCGGTGTTCCACTCGAAAGCACGGTCGCGACAAGCGTGGTCGGCTGGCCGTAGGCGACCGGGTTAGGAGTCGCTTTCGCCGAGATAGTAGTTGGCAGCGCGGAGACAGCGGTCACCAGGCTGCTGATGTTGCTGCTTCCTCCTGGCTGTGTGCTGTTGAGATGCAACTGCCCCGTCGGACTGATCTGGAAGGTTGCAATGCCGCAACTCAAACCGCAAGGTGTGAATAAGAAGTTGCCAGCGGGGTCAATCGCGGCGGAATTTCCGCCATTGGCGTAGACGCCGTTGGCAACCAGACTGCCTGTCGCCTGATCGATGAGCAATGCGGTGGTGGTATTGCTCACCGGATTGGTTACAAAAAGAAACTGCCCTCTCGGATCGATGACCATTGCCCGCGGTAAGACAGCGCTTCCGAACACGCGGACGAATCCCGCGTTGTTCGATTGTGTGTTGAACGACCAGGTAGAGGCATCCGAATCGATCACGGTGTACGTTCCCGCCGGAAGAGACGCATTTACCGTGGCTACCCAATTGACAAATGGTGCCGCCGGCTGATTTTGCGCGTTGATTCCTTGCGCGGCATAAGGTCCAAAGACATTGCCGCTCAGGTCGCGCAACGTGAGCGTGCCGGGATTTGCTCCGGCGCCGTTGTTGAAGTGATAGGTCGCGATTTGCGAGATTTCCGTCTGACCCGACAATACGAATGTCGTCGGGGTTGGCGGACCGCCGGCCTGCTGGGTTACGCCGAAGATATTGAATTGATCGATCAGCAGATTCGAACTGGGCGCCGGCTGCAGCACAGAGAAGCCCGGATTGATAGGTGTTTTATCACCGGGTGGATTAACAAGGGTGAGTTTGCCAGTCGCCTGGTCAATGGCATAGGCATATACCAGTGAGCCGTTGGTGCTCTGACTGATGTAGAGGAACCGGCCTAGCGGATCCCCGGCAGCGGTTGCCGGATCTGCACCGATCGAGAACGGCGAAAATGCCGTAAGCAGTCCCGAAGCGGGATCGAGGGAATAGCCGAAGAGCAAGTTACCTGCCGTACTATTCCAATCTGGGACTCCCAGGAACTTCCCATTGGGATGGATAACGATGTTGCCGGCGCCTGCAGCCGGAAGGATCGTAGGACTGCCAGCGATGGCAGTGAGAATGCCGGTAGCTCGATCCACCGACGCGGCAGAGAGCTGGTTAATCGAGGGGTTATCGGTGTACAGGAAGTGTCCGCTAGGATCGATCGCGAGCTGTGAGGGTGGACGGTTCGCAACACAAAAAGGCGAGCCAGGAGTCAGTATCAAGCTGCCGTTGCCCGCAATACTGAATGAAGACACTGTGCCGAGAGCATTATTGCCAGTGAATAGGTAGTGGTAGAACGGATCCATGGCAAGAGAATTGACGCCGCCTGAACTGGCCGCGGGGTCGCATCCAGGGCCACCGAAGGGCGAATATGACCCGATTCGAGTTAGGGTGCCCTGGGCAGGATCGATGCTGTATCCCGAAACGGGAAGGTCAGCCGCAAAATCGCTGGAGTAAAGATACTCGCTCACTCCGGCGCTGGCAGTGGGCGGCGCTTGATACACCTGCAGCGTGCCATTCACAAAACTGAAAGCGTAGTTGCCGCCGAGCGATCCCTGCGAGATGGCAATCGGATATATTCCGGCAGCGCTGCCTTGCGTGGCGGTAGTTGATAGCGCCGGGGCGCCGGTGAGCACGCCGGAGCTGTCGCCGTTCTGGAATCCAGTAACCGTGTAGGTGAGTGTCGGATTGGGATCGCCGCTAAACTTCGAGAGGCTTGTCGCTGTGACGGTCAGCACTGCGCGCGAATTTGCGCACGCCTGATTCACCGTCGCGAAGACGTTGTTGATCCAGAGGTTGGCACAAGGGACGTTGTCTTCTTCGAGATCGAACTGCGCGTTTCCGAGCGCGTTGTTGTTCTTGATCGTGTTGCCCGTCGCTGTACCGGCAATGGTTACGATTCCCGTCTGCCCGTTGTTGAGCACGCTGTTATTGACGACGACGTTGTTGTTGGCGTCGAACAAGAGAATGCCGTCCACGCCGTTGCCGGACACCACGTTTCCGCTATAGTTGTTGAAGTTTCCGCCATTGGACGTGATGCCATGCCCGCTGTTGCCATTGAACGTGTTGTTGATGAAGAAATCGTTCGTCGAGTGAACGTTACCTGAAAGGAACGTTTGGTTCGGACCCAAGCCGAATTGGTTGTTTACTGCTGCAACGTCGCGCATTAAAGAGTACGAGACGCCGTCGAAACCGACTCCAGACTTAAAGTTGGTGACGGTTGCCGGGCCGCGCACCGCAATATTTGTGAGTCCTGCCGCTGAGAAGCCGGCGCGAATGCCCGATCCTCCCTGTTGACCGATGCCGGAAATCGTGTGGCCATTCAGGTTCACAATCACTTCGCTGCTTTTGATATCGATGCCATCAGCCGGACAATTCAGCAGGTCACTGGCGAGAGAGTAAATTCCCGGAGTGCTGATTACCGTTCCACAGGAGGTGATGGAAGTCACATGGGTTCCGGCCAGAGCTGCAACCTCCGAGCTCGAGAGGACCCGGTTGTATACCTGCACATCGCTGATCTCGCCGGGGAACTCACGTCCAGAGCCCAGGCCCACAAACTCTTGACCAATTTCGAGAGGCTGGGGCGTGTCCCCCGCAGTCACGAGAGATCCCTGACACGACTGACTGTCCACAGGGATATTCACGCCATTTACGTAAAGTTGGACGGTGGAAGTGGAACTGTCGTAGGTCCCGACCAGGTGAGTCCACACTCCAGCTTGCAGCGGAGCCTGCGTCGCGTGAACCGAGCAATTCACCAGTGCATTGTTGATGGCGAAATTAGCTTGCTGCGCTTCCATGCGCAAGCCCCAGCCGGTGCCATTTAGCGTGCGAGGCTTGCTCACGATACCGAAGGTCCCGCTTTGCAGGGACGAAAGCTTAATCCAGGCCGCAATTGACACTTGTGTCGCAAAATTCAGTGCGGACGATGTTCCTCCGCCCGCCACGTTCACATAGTTCTGCAAGCCATCGAATGTCAAAACTGCGGGGTGGCGGAACGCAGGAGGCGGATCGGCGGTCCAGACCGGCGGCGGGTTACCGAGAAGAGTGCCCGTATTCCCATTTCCGGAAAGATCGGCGGTGGTAGATCCGGTCCCTTCGTTGAAGTGCCACCATCCCACCAGCGTTGTGAGTCCGGCGCTGCCGGCATTGTGGATGGACTGGACTTCGGTCTGTGAGAGCGCCCGGTTGAAGATGTGAATTTCGTCGAGTGCGCCGTTGTATGCACCGGTGCAGGCATCAGTGCCAACGACAAACGGATTGGCTCCCGTGATGTTGGTGATGGCTGCACTCGAATTCGACCCCGCGGAGTTTCCGTCAATGTAGAGCGTTAGGGTCGTGCCCTGGCGAACGATTGCGGCATGATGCCAGTTGCCATCGCTCACGCCAAACGACGTTTGTACAGAGTTGTAATTTGTCTTGTTCGCGTCCTGGTCGAGCTCGACAAAGAGCGTGCTGTTCGTGAAGATGCGCACACCGAGGAAGTTTCCGTCGCTGCAATCCACGCGATTGCCCAGCAGGCCTATGGGAGAGCCGAAAGCCTCGGCTTGCGTCGTCTTGAACCAGAAGTCCACCGTAAAATCATTGGTGCCGAAATTTCCCACCGCCGATGGGAACGAAATGTTCCCGCCGCCAAAATTGAACGCTTGACCTACTTCGCCGGTGGTGAAGCCGACTCCGTTATTGGTACCGTTGACGTTGCTCTGTGTATCCAGAGCATTTCCTTCGGCGCGCCACCAGTTTGTAAGTCCGTTGGGGATTGGCGCTGCAGTCTGCGCCAAGCCAGTGGCTGCGAGGAGCAGCAGGACAGGGATCGCAGTCCACGCGGGCGAAGCTCCTGTGCGTCGCCCGCGCGGGGCTAAGCTGAGAAAACGCTTTGTGCTTTGAAGACCAAAAAAGGAAAAATTCGCCTGAAGAGAAGAAGCGCATGAGCGCAGCACAGAATGCAAGACAATCCCCCTGGTCCCTGCGACATAACTCGGCAGCGCAAGAACCGAAGAGGCGCACGGTTCGCTGATCCGTCTTTGCCGGCGGGAAAAACGTTCAAAACTGGAGCCTGACGTACAAGGCTTCAGCGCGACATTCTGGGGGTTGAAATGCGCGGAGAGCGGGATGATTCTGCTTCGTTATTGCTCGATTTGCAAGCTGCTGGTAACCTGCGCCGATTACCGCACCCTCTTGATCGGAAAGCCCGGCCCATCAGTAGCTTAGCTGAACACCTGAGAAGGTCCTCGACTTGGGACGGCAGCAGGGCGTCATAAGTCAGCAATTCTGGAAATCCTGTGTACGTTGGACAGTGATAGTGCTCTGCTGTAAGGTGAATCACCCATCGATAACATGCTCAGCGACTATAAAGAAATTTTTTACGGCATTGCGTTTGGAGTGGGCGCGGCCGCGCTAGACACGGTAATCGACGCGCGAGGTTCGGGCGAGAGCTTCGCGGGCGAACTGATGGACCATCCCGGAATGATCCTCTATCGCGGATTGTTTGTACTTTTCGGATTGCTCCTCGGCTGGCTGCTGTGGAAGAACCACAAGCGGGAACGCGACCTGCGCCACCTTAAAGAAGAGGTGTACCGGCTGGGACATGAATACGACGCTTATGCCTTGGTGTTGCACACGAACCTGCAGCTTCTCTTGACCAAGAACCTGCAAATACCGGCCGATGCCGAGTCCCTTCTCCGCTCTACTTATGACAAATCGCGCGAGTTACAGGCATTAACTAAACAGCGCCCCCACTCCGATTTGTCTTAGCTCAGAGTTGTGCTGGGCGGCGTTCCCGGTTTGGAACTCTCGTCCCCTCCCGCCCTCTTGCCTTTTCGCATTGTCACGAATACGTGATAGGAGAGGCCGTCCCAGGTGTTGTGAATTCCGATATAGAGCAATAGCAGCGCGGCCGCAGCCACCAGGAACAAAATCATGCGCAGATCGGATCGCGCGCCGAAGGGCGTGAACGCGAGTATGCCGTATGCGACTAGCGGCAGCAGGAGATGAAATAACCAGTCTTCGAAGACGGGAACGTACACGGATTGCTTCCGCATCCGCCGGCCTACTTCGATGGAATAGACAACGCCATGAAGTCCAATCAATCCCCACACAATCGCAATGGAAATGACGCGCTGCCACGGAGCGCGCAGCAGCGCGGACAAGAAAAGAACTGAGGTGAAATGAACAACGGTAGGCGTAGCAAAGGCAGCTCCGGCATCAGCACCGCCGGCAGAAGGGCGCTGGGCCACAAGCGTCATTACCACGAACTGCAGTCCGATCAGGGCGCCTGCCGCTGATCCGATGATCACGTAAAACGTGTCCCACTTCGCGAATTCTTGCATTCCGGTGCTGACTATCTAAACCACTCGAAACGATACGCTACTTCGGGACCATCGTCGCCCTCGTAGGCGATCTGCGCCATCAGCAGCGCAAAAGGCTCGGTGTAGCGCGCGATTCGCAGAGGTCCTATATCGATGGGCTCGAAGCCGACGTCGCGAATCAGTTCAGCGGCTAGCTTCTTGCTGCGAGCGTGATCGCCGCAATAGACCAGACTCGGCCGCTTCTTTCTTGTCCTTGCTTCGAACACTCCGAAGAACACTTCACTCGGCACGGTCTGAAAGGCAGCCACGATGTGCGCCCCTGGTAATTTGTTGGCAAGTTCTTCCGCGCCTGACGATGTGTTGGCTACGACCAGCTTGGTGTCTTCGACGTTCATCGGCAGAGAGCAAGAGAGGATGGCTTTCCCGCAGAGATCGCCTGCCTGCTTCAATACGTCATCGACACGCGACCAATGCACCGCCAGCAGAATGGCATCGGCATCTTTCGCCGCTTCAGCGGGTGTGCCGGCACGAGCGTCGCCCTTGGCGTCGCGAGCAAGTTTCTTGAGCTTGTCGGCGCTGCGCGCGTAGCTGAAAACAACTTCGTGCCCGGCGCGCGCCAAGATTGTGCCCAGTTTTCCGCCCATTAGACCGGATCCCAAAATTCCAATCTTCATGTGACTCACTGTGACCTCCTTCTGGAAAATCAAATTGCCTTGGAGGCGCTCGCTAGGGGAGCGAAGGAAAGTCGCGAAAAAAGAATCTATTGCGTCAGCGATTTTGGCAAGACGAGACCCGACTTCGAAGGGGCACGAATCGGGATGAGAGGTGAAATTGTGTCGAAGGGCTTAGCGGGCGAGTAATTCTCGCAATTTCAGCCTGGCTTGGAACAGTCCGGCTTTGGACTCTGGCTCGGTAATGCCGATCGTCCTTGCGATGCGTTTGTGGTCGTAGTTTTCAACGTCATGCATCAGGAAGATCAAGCGCTCGGTGGAGGGCAAGTCGTTCACCGCGCGCTCCAGATCGGCACGCCGGGTATTCCGGCGAACCTGACTCACCTGAGTTGCTGGTTGGCACTGCACAGTGAGGTTGCCGATCGGAGTGAGTTCGCGCAGTTCAGTCACTAAGGCACGGTCGATGGTTTCCGCATCCGGCTTGTGGCTGGCCGCAAAAGCGCGGCAAAACGTATTGGTCATTACATCTTCGGCGGTAAGCTCGTTGCCCGTCATGTAATACGAGAGCGAGTACACGCGATGCCGGTTTCCTTCGAAAATATCGCGATAATGATCGACAGAAGATTGTTGGGCATGCTGGACGATAGGAAGAAAAGCAGCCAACTGGATTCCGTCTACTCGACTCGCCATTCAGGGGTTCCTTGGGACCGAGATTCGTTACTGATTAGAGTTCCTCCTAGTTTCTGCAGTTAAGCGACCATTTCCGAGCTGCCGGCCAACTCACGCCAGCAGCAGCAAAGAAGTCGGACTCTCCGAACCTAGAAACCGGCGAATTTCCTGAGAAAACCCGTTCTTCCAGCATGTTTCGGGCTCAGGTTTTGCCGCGTTCGTGTTCTCTACACCAGCCGTTTCTGCCCGGACTACCTTTTCCACAAGGCACTTTGAGTCCTAAAAGTGGTATCGGAATGCCAACTATGGGCTGACGCGTATGTAAGGCTTACATCCGAACTTGGTAATAGGAAGGGGTCCGATGCTGCACTCTGAGTGCTAGCAGCTTCCGGCTGCCGACTGCCGGCTTCCGGCTTCCGGCTTCCGGCAAGGCAACAACAAGACTGAAGCCGACGCCAGCCCGCGAACGCACCCCACAGTGAGCGTCAGGAGTTCCCTGGAAATTCCCTGCTCACGGCTGCAGCAACCTCCTGGGGAACCCCAACATAAGGGCAAGTATCGGGCAGGCTGGAGCTTATGCACTGAATTTTTGGTTTTCCCTGCAAATTCCCTGCTAATTCCCTGGTGGTCCTCGGAAACCCGCTGTTTATGCGGGTTCCCGAAAGGAATTTTTTTTTGCGGCAAAAAATTCCCTGCAAAATTCCCTGCGCAGGGAATTTGGGCTTTGCACTTCGCAGGAGGTGGAAGGCGGAAATCTGACCAAGCCCTCGCTAGGTTACTTTCGATGTGACCTAAGCGAATCCATGAATGTGCACAACGATAGATGCAGGTAAAATTGGCAGGCTAATCACTTTTCCTCAGGCGCATCCGTCCGTGGCCTCCGAACGAATTTTGATTGTCGATGACGAAGAAGCGATCCGCGAGATCGTCTCGTCAATGCTTGAAAATGCCGGCTACCAGGCGATGCAAGCCGCGTCAGGCGTACAAGCGCTCGAAATTCTCGGTTCCGGCGAAGAATTCCAACTCATGCTCTCCGACCTGATGATGGCGGAGATGGACGGCATTGCGCTCCTCGACCGCGTTCAGGACTGCTATCCCGACATGCCGGCCATCATGGTCACGGCCGTCCACGATATTTCGGTCGCCTTGGCTGCCATTCGCAACGGCGCTTACGACTACCTGCTCAAGCCCTTCGAACGCGAACAGCTACTGGCCATGGTTCGCCGCGCGCTCGAACATCGCAAGCTGCGCCTTGAGAATCGCGCGTATCAGTCGAACCTCGAATCCCTGGTCGCCGCGCGCACCGAACAGCTGCGGCAGACTATGGCCGACCTCGAGCGCTCCTACGACATCACGCTCGAAGCCCTGGGCGACGCCCTCGACCTCAAAGACGCCGAGACCGAAGGCCACTCAAAGCGCGTGACGGCGTTCACGATTGCCATGGCGCGCGCCATGGGTATGTCCGGCGACAAGATTCGCATAATTGCCCGTGGTGCTTTTCTGCACGACATTGGCAAAATGGCGATTCCTGACGCAATCCTGCGCAAGCCCGGCGCGCTAACCGAAGAAGAAGTGATGATCATGCGCGAACACTGCGCTCGCGGTTATCACATGCTCAAGAAGATTCCGTTCCTCGCCGATGCCTCGGAGATCGTGTACTCGCATCAGGAGAAATACGATGGCACGGGTTATCCGCGCGGGCTCGTCGGCGACGAAATTCCTATAGGCTCGCGGCTGTTCGCGGTCGCAGACACGCTGGATGCAATCACCTCAGACCGGCCATATCGTGCTGCCCAGACAGTCCAGGCCGCGCGCGAAGAAATCAAGCGCTTTTCCGGCACGCAGTTTGACCCGAAAGTAGTCGAGATCTTTCTCAGCATGCCCGACTCAATTTGGGAAGACCTTCGCCGCGAAATCAACTCTCACGCCCGCAAATTCGCATTTCCTTCCAAGTTTGCCGAACGCAACGCGTAAGAGACGCAAACGTCAATACACACTCTCTCTGATAACCTGCAATTACGGTTAGACATCCATTTTCTGAATGACTGAACTACAGCAAGTTCCCAGCGAGACGCGGCACGTGCACACGATGAGCTTCTTGCGTTACACCCTGCTGGCAATCATCGTTCTCGGCAGCACCTTTGGAGACGTTTACATCGCGAAAGGCATGAGGCAGCTGGGCGAAATCACCGTGAGCCGATGGCGCGATCTGCTGCTTGCCCCGTTCAATCCCTGGGTTGCGCTGGGCATCGTGCTGTTGCTGTCCTTCTACATTTCTTACCTGGCGTCACTTTCATGGGCTGATCTCTCGTACATCATGCCTGCGACCACGATGGGCTACGTGCTTACAGCATTGATGGCTCACTTCATGCTCGGCGAGCATGTCTCCCTGACGCGCTGGATCGGAATCCTCATGATCAGCTTCGGCGTAGGGTTCATCACCGGAGGACCATCGCTTACAGTGCGTCCCTCACCC
>JAFAUE010000161.1 GCA_019243475.1 Acidobacteriota bacterium
ATTCGGAATTACGTCCGACGTTTAGATAGCCCGATAGCCCGATAGCCCGATAGCCCGATAGCCAGATGACCAGATGACCCGATGACCCGATGACCCGATTTCCCTGTACAATGCTGTACTTCGTCAGCACTCATTTGCATTCAGGCAGGAAAACTTTCATGAACAGAAGCGCACGTTTCCTGGTGGTGCTCGCCATCGCGATGTCACTTGCCGGGCTCGGATGCGACAGGCTGCGCGCACGCGACCAGCTCAATAAAGGCGTGCAGTCGTATCGCAGCGCGCAATACGACGCTGCCATCGAACATTTCAAGAACGCTGTCACACTCGATCCCAACCTGCAGGTTGCAGGGCTGTATCTGGCCACGGCCTATGCGCAGCAGTGCGTTCCCGGCGTCGATACTCCCGATAACACGCGAAACTGCAATCAGGCCATCGACGAATTCAAACATCTGCTCGAAAAGAACCCGGGCGATGTGAACAGCCTGAAGGGGATTGCCTCGCTCTACTTCAACATGGCCAGCGGAGCGGCCAAGCCTGAGGATAAAGTCAAATTCCTTGATCAGGCCAAGCAGTATCACGAGGAAGTCATTAAAAGCGACGCCAACGACGCTCAGGCCTATTACTCCATTGCGGTGATCGACTGGACCGAAGCCTACAAGAACCGTATGGATGCCAAAACCGGCGCGGGAATCCGCACCGAAGATCCGATTAAGGACAAGAAGCTCTGCGCCGAAGTGCAAAGCAAGAACCAGGACAAAGTGCAGGAAGGCATCGACGACCTAAACAAAGCGCTGCAGCTGCAAAAAGACTACGACGACGCCATGGCTTACCTGAACCTCATGTATCGCGAAAAGGCGGACTTGGAGTGCGGCGATCCTGACGCTCGCAAGCAGGATTTGGCGACAGCCGATGACTGGGTCAAGAAAACCATGGACACCAAGAAGAACAAAGCCGAGCGCCAGCAGGGCCCGGGCGGAATCGTCCTCGATCAGCCCAAATCGGGCAATCAGTAATCCTTTTCGAACGTTTAACGAGACGCGGCACACGCCGCGTCTTTTTGTTTTGCCCGGTAATCGTTTAACGCAAACCTCTCGTCCCGATGAAACTGATTCTCGGGCGCGCCCTGCTTGAGAAGCGCGCGTGAAATATCTATATATCGACTATTGAACGCAGCGGCTCTCGACCGTCAGTAGCGAGGTGATGAACAAAATGGGATCCCGAGGAATCATGACGCGCAGCGACCGGCAGATGTCTGATACCGATACGCGAGCCTTTCTTCGCCGCAACGCGCTCGCGCATGTAGGCACTATGGACTCGGAGAACTGGCCGTACGTCGTTCCTTTGATGTACGTCTATGAGGAAGGGAATCTCCTGTATCTGCATACGGGCAGTCGCGACGGACACTTCCGCGCGAACATCGCTCACAATGACAAGATCTGCGTCACGGTCAGCGCGCAGGGGCCAATGCATCGTGGCGCGCCATCGGCCTGCAACAGTTCGCTGGTTTATGAGAGTGCTGTCGTCTTTGGCAGGGTGCGCGTCTGTGATGGCGCCGATCTTGATCAAAAAAAGACTTGGTTCTTTGACCGTTTGCTGGAACGGCTCGAAGATTCCGCCGCAAGCTATGCGACCGGCTACAACATGCTCAAGCAAATCGTTCTTTACGAGGTCGCGGTGCAGACGGTCACAGGAAAACTCAATCCCGGATTGCACCACTAGCCCGAGCGAATACGGGGTCGCGCGTGCCCGTGCTAACCTGATGAAGCCACTCACGCGCCGGGATGGCGGAACTGGCAGACGCAGCGGACTCAAAATCCGCCGAGGTTCACCCCTCGTGGGGGTTCGACCCCCCCTCCCGGCACCAGATCATCAATCCTTCCTCACGAAGCAAGAAGAGGACTCTGCCTGTAGGACAGTTCCTTTTCGTCTCGCTTCCAAAGATCAATGAAATCTCAATGTGCATTTGCCGCCGGCGCAATTAACGTTTTGGCCTCAGCACGGTCTAAGAACCGGGACTGAGAAGATGAGAAAAATACGTAACCTTGGCTCCCGTGGCGAGTATTCATTTCTTGGGACCCAGCTCCAACTAGCTCCGTAACTCCACCGGAGGCGGCATGCATAATCTGCTCGGCAATATTCGCTACACCTTGCGACAGTTCCGGCAATCGCCGGTTTTCACTTCGGCAGCTGTCCTCACTCTCGCTCTGGGAATTGGCGGCACAACGGCAATCTTCACCTTGGTACACGCCGTGATGCTGCGCTCGCTGCCGGTCTCTGATCCCGCGCGGCTCTACCGAGTGGGAGAAGGCGACGATTGTTGTGTCGAAGGGGGACCGCAGGACCGTTGGGGGTTCTATCCATATTCGTTCTACCAGCAAATGCTCACCGCGATGCCGGAGTTCGAGGAAGTCACAGCGTTTGAGGCTGGCGGGAGCCACATGGCAGTTCGCCGCGAGCACGTTGAGACTGCCGCACGCCCGCTGCGCTCCGAGTATGTAACCGGAAGTTATTTCTCCACTTTAGGAGTGCGGCCCCTTGGTGGCCGCTTCTTCACTCCAGCCGACGACCGCCGTTCAGCGCCGCCCGTTGCCGTACTGAGCCATCATGTATGGCAAACGGTCTATGGTTCCGATCCGTCCGTTGTTGGCGCAAGTTTCATCCTCGAAGGGCATCCGTTCACTGTAATCGGAGTCGCGCCTCCAGGATTCTTCGGCGAAACGCTGCGCAGCGATCCGCCTGAAATCTGGATTCCGCTTCAGCAGGAGGCGCTGATGAATAACAACGATGGCCTCCTCAACTCACCCTATGCAGCGTGGTTGCGCGTAATCGGGCGCCTGCGTCCGGGAGCTTCGCCTGCAGCCCTGGGGCCGCGTTTGACGGCGATGCTGCGTCAATGGATGCTGAACGACGCGCAGTATCCGGTTGACTGGATGCCCGATATTAAGCGCCAGCTTCCCAACCAGGTCATCAACGTCGTTCCTGCCGGATCCGGCGTTGCAGAAATGAAGGAAGAATATGGACGAAGCCTGCAAATCCTTTTCGCCGTTTGCGCGGTAGTACTGCTCATCGCATGCGCGAACGTGGCGAACTTGCTTCTGGCGCGGGCCGTGGCACGCCGCACGCAGACAGCGGTGCGCCTGGCAATCGGCGCTGCGCGTAAACAGATCATTGCGCAGGCGCTTACTGAGAGCATTGTGTTGGCGGTGGCAGGCGGCGTGACCGGACTGCTGGTGTCGGTAGGCGCAGCCCGTCTTCTTTTGTCCCTCGCTTTTCACAGCGCGGATTTTCTGCCAATCAGTACAGCGCCCTCGCCCATCATTCTGGGTTTCGCTTTTCTCGTAGCTCTGTTGACGGGGATCATATTTGGCGCGGCTCCAGCATGGTTCGCCACACGAACCGACCCAGCGGACGCTCTTCGCGGTGCGACTCGCAGCACAGGCGACCATTCCTCGTTCGCGCGCAAATCTTTGCTGATCCTGCAGGCCACGCTATCGGTGGTGCTGGTCGCCGGCGCCACCATGCTGGCGCGCAGTCTCAACAAGCTCGAGCACCAGGACTTTGGATATCAAGTGCCGGGACGCGTCCTCGTGTCGCTGGAGTCGCCTCCAGCGAACTACGGTCCGGAAAAACTGGCCGCGCTATATCGCGAGATGGAGCAGCGCCTGCTTAGCATTCCCGGCGTGCATGGCGGGGGACTCGCTCTTTATAACCCGCTCACCAATAACTGGGGCGAGCTCATCATGGTCGAGGGGCACGAAGCCGCGAAATTGAGCGAGGACGCCGGAGCATCGTGGGATCGCGTAAGCGCGAATTACCTGCAAAGCCTCGGAGTGAGATTAGTGCGCGGCCGCCACTTCAGCGAAGCCGACAATGAAAGTACGGAGAATGTCGCGATCGTGAACGAAGCGTTTGTGAAACGCTTTTTTAAAAGCGGAGAGGAGCCTCTCGATCATCACTTCGGCATGGATTTGCCTAAGAATGCGTCCACTTACCGAATTGTAGGCATCATCCATGACGCCAAGTTTGCCGGGTTCGCATTGCACAAACCCGCGCGGCCGATGTTCTATGTGCCCCTGGCGCAGTACGTTCACTATTCCGACTCGATGCAGAAGCTCGAATTGAGCTCGCACAACGTTCGAGCGGTCCTGCTGGTCACCGACGCTGCTCCAGGCGCCCTGGAGCCCCAACTGACGCGAATTCTCACCGAAATCGATCCCAATTTGACACTGCTGAGTGTGAGAACCCTGCAGCAGCAGGTTGACATGTCGTTCGAACAGGAGCGCGCGGTCGCCGGTCTCGCAGGACTGTTCGGGATCGTGGCTCTGGTGCTCGCGGCAGTTGGTCTGTACGGAGTTACCGCTTACACAGTCGCTCAGCGCACCAATGAAATCGGAGTGCGTATCGCGCTTGGCGCCGATCGCGCAAACGTTGTTCAGTTAGTGTTGCGAGGAGCCTTCACTCGAGTCGGCGTCGGGCTGATTCTCGGAATTCCCCTCGCCGTCGCTGCCGGACGTCTGATCTCGGCGCAGCTCTATGGCGTCTCGTTTTGGGACCCAATGGCATTAAGCCTGGCCGCGGGAGCGCTCTCCGTGTGCGCATTCTTCGCAGCAATTGTCCCCGCTGGGCGCGCAGCATCAATTTCGCCAATGAGCGCGCTGCGGACAGAATGAGGGCGAGGCAATCCTCATTTTCGATTTCGACTACAGAACGGGACGTGTGGCGCCCGGGCCCGTCAGACGTTCGCCGTTCTGCGCACCAGGCCGAGCGCCTCGTTCCAGAATGCGCTAGACGAGTGAACTTCTTCGATTACCCTTTCCACGGCTTCGACAAAGGTCACGATCTCAGCCTCAGTGACAACCAGGGGCGGAGCAGCTTTCAACACCATGAAGTTGTTGCCGCAAACCTGGGTCAGCACGCCATGTTTGCGGAACAGCCGCATGACGAGCATTTGCGCAAACATCGCCGGATGTATGCGGTTGAAGGTTTCAAACGCGAGGCGCAACGACAGCTTCTCCGGACGCTGGAATTGGATTCCACAGA
>JAFAUE010000195.1 GCA_019243475.1 Acidobacteriota bacterium
CCTCCCGAAGCCGCGACGCTGTACGTCAAAGCAGCGCCACTGCTATTCACTGCGAAGGTCTGTGCGGGTGGGGTCACACCCCCGACGGTATAGGTGAACGCCAAGGCAGTCGGAGTTACGCTCAAATTCGGAGGAGTGGCTACGGTCAAGGTGACCGCCACGTTTTGCGGACTATTAGAGGATCCTGTCGCGGCAACGCTAACTGTCCCTGTATAAGTTCCTGCCGCCAAACCTGCTGGATTCACCGATACGCTGACGTTGCCAGGAGTCGTGCCGCCTCCCGTCGCCGACAACCATGTCCCTCCGGAGGCAGCAACGGTGTATGTCAAAGCGGCACCACTGCTGCTTACTGAGAAAGTCTGGGCGGCAGGTGCTGTGCCGCCGGTGCTGTAATTGAAACTTAAGCTGGTGGCACTGAGCTTGAGTGCCGGGAGCGCCGTGGAGGGCGTCACGGTGATCGCCATCGTCGTGGTGCCGGTTCCGCCGCTGTATTGGTCGACTCCCGCTGCGTACATCGTAGCGGTAGTGTTGGAAGTTACCGTCGGCGCGATGAAGCTAAATGTCCAAATCTTTGTTGTGCTGGGGGACGAGTGTACGAGTTCGCCGCTCTGAACTTTGCTGCCCGTTCCGGCAGCAAAGGTACCCGCAGTCGACGCTACGTCAATTCCGCCCTTCGTTCCGGGTCCAGTAATGGTCACTGTGTACGTGTTCGTTGACCCGGATGCCACAGATGTGGGACCGCTCAAGCTTGCGGTGACTCCTGGACCGGAGCTGTGGCAGGAAGTGCAAATCCTTCCGGCCGTCTTTCCGGAATAGCCGGAGATGCCACTGCTGCTTGCATTAGCAGAAGGCGCAAAGAAGCAGACTGCCACCATGAGCATGGCAAGAGGCATCTGGCACCTGATCTTATGCAGCATTCTTTCTCCCGGCTCTGGCCTTGCTTCGGCCACTCTCTTAGGTGCGACGGAGCTGTATGGATTTCCCACTTTGACAGAATGCTCGCGTTGGCAAACTGTCACAAGTTACAGAGGGTCACAGCAGGAATGACTGAGTAGCCATCGTAGTAGCCTGACCTTAGGAAGTGATGGATGTCACTCTTACTTAATTGCGGTGCGCGGATTTCGGACGGATTGAGAATGACTTCAGTGTCAATCCGGGAAACTGATAATTCGTGTTTCTTTTGGACAGACGGGATGCCGTTGAGATCGGCGGAGTGCCTTGCTCAGACGACCTCTTCGACTCGTTCGCCGACGAGCAATCCCCACGATTGAGCTTCGGCCCATGGCTGAAGTCGTTGCCAGCGGACCTGAGGATAGCTGCGGACCAAGGCGGGAATATCGATATCAGTTCCAGAATGGTCGAGGCAACTGTACACCATTGCCAAGTCCTTGCTCCACGCAAACAGTTCCTGCATGGGCGTTCGGAAATAATGAATTTTCCGGCACATTGCGCGCGTAAGAATCTGGGCAATTTCTTCGGGATTGTGCTCCGCAGATGCCAACTCAATGCGGCGTTTGTGGAACGTTTGTCCATCTTCGAGTACAAGCGTGGCGAATGCCGCGACGTCGTCCACGGATATCATCTGCAGGTTGCAGGCGGGCGACAGTGGAATCGTGAATCGTCCTTCGTGGAATCCGGGCAAGTAATACGGACCGGAGAGATTTTCCATAAAGAAGGCCGGCGCCACAATTGTGTAAAGAATTCCGCACGATTGGATGTACGCTTCCACGCTCGCCTTTGCCTCAAACAGCGGGACCCCAGTACGGTGTCGCGCTTGTGGCACTGAGCTGTACACCAAGTGTCTAACACCGCTAGCCTTGGCTGCATCAGCGACTGACCTGCCTTGCCAGCATTCCGACTCGTGGCCTGATTCGAAAGGTGTGGTGACCAGGAAAACAGCGTCAACTCCGGCAGTCGCGCGCAACATAGAGGCACGGTCTTCCATGCTTCCAATCACAACCTCGACGCCGAGCTCGCGAAGTCTATGGGCTGCTGCTGAATCCGGTTTGCGCGTAAGCGCCCTAACGCTGTGGCCCCGCGCTAACAGCCGACGGACCACGGCTCCCCCTTGTTTTCCTGTGGATCCGGTGACGAGAACGGAACAGCTCGGAATGGTCATCCCCGGTCTCCTCCTCGTGCAATGCAAGGCATTTCAGGTTGCACGATGCGTATAGTATCCCGATTTGGGAATGCTACGTTCGGCCTGACTTGTGCACAAGTGACATCGGGGCATGGCCACCGGTCCCGTTTGCCGGCAACTGCTACAGAATGCTTTGTTTTTCAGCGATTGACTCGTGGTCGCAGTAGCAGGGAAGTGTGATTGGAATCACTTTTTGGAGACACAGCGGGAGGACCAGCCGGGTCTATTGCATTACGGGCCTTTGCAACAAGCTTGTCACGCTTGCGTGGCTGATCCAGTTCCTCACCGATTGCCTTCCTAACTTTCTTTGAGGTACTTAGCCATGATGAAAAATATGTGGCCCTGTCCACACTGATAGGCCAGAATTCCTCCCGCCGCCTTCGTGTCTGTAACAGACATCGAGTAATGTACTGGAACGGGCTGTAGCTGGCCTTTGCCGCAGATCGGGCACTTGCCATGCAACGCCATTTTGGGAGAACCGCTACCCTCCGATTGCGAGGCGGCTGTTCCGTGAGCCTCGAGAACTTCTTTTACCACCTTATGCAGCAGTTCCACGTACACGGGATTGGGCGTCTGCTTTCCTCGTTCCCAACGCACAATCGTTTCCCGACTTACATTTAGTCTGCGAGCTAAGCCGTGCTGAGTGAGTTTGCAGCTCCGACGCAAGTCTCGAATTTCTTGCGGTGTCAGAATTTCTTGGGCGAGGCGCGGAAGCCCACTCGGATTCATCCTCGTGTTACCCCTTCGGCTGCGCATAATGGGAACCGCACCAAGGGCCCAAATCTTGAAATGTACATGCGAGTCCGAACGCCCGAAGCACGGACACTGCTCTTGCAAAAACGACGACATGTTCTGAGTGCAGCGCATTACAGTAATTTGTGCTCCCTGATCCAAGTTTGCTCCAGATCAAAGTTCCCTGGCACAGAGTGCATGAAAACTGGAGCTAGGCAGGCCGCTAGTGAGGGCAACATAGCCGGTGCAGTCAGGCTGAACTCGTATCCCTTCTGCTAATGCGTTACTAAGGACGCTCGACTTCGATAACCTGCTCCTTGCATGCAAAAATGCACTACAAATAGCTAACTTGTCGCATTTCGATAATCGTGTGAACGTTCGACGATTCTTATCTTCACTTTGTATGCCGTGCCGTGCCCAGTCGATGCTGGGTAAGGGCGAAATCAGTCCGACTTCTAGCGCACGGCATCCAGGAGTGATGCGTGGCCGAGCACTGACTCCAGTCGTCTTATTATTGGTACTATTTGCGAGCGTCGTTAGTGCTCAAATCTCGCCCGGACCACTATCGCGGGCCCACAGCACCCTAAACGGACCGACGAACTGCGTCGCCTGCCATAAATTGGGCTCACTACGAACCTATAAGTGTCTGGAATGTCACACGGAAATTGCATTCCGTATCGCGGCGGAAAAAGGGTTTCACGCGCGAGTGGTGAAAAAAGACAGCGCAAGTCAAGGGTGCGCGACCTGTCATTCTGAACACAACGGAGAGAACTTCGCGCTCATTCGCTGGGAGCCTTCGCGGGAGCGTTTCGATCACACGCAAACCGGATGGGCCCTGGACGGCAAACATGCAGGCGTAAGCTGCCAGTCCTGTCATACAGCCGCGCGCATCTTGCCGGGCGAGCGCGCGACCATTCGCATGAAAGAGCTCGATCGAAGCTATTTAGGACTCTCAACGACGTGTGTCTCTTGTCACAAAGATCCGCATGAGGGCCGGTTCGGCTTGAAATGCGAACAATGTCACGTAACTGCAGATTGGAAGGTGCTCGGAAGATTCGATCATTCCAAAACCCGTTATCCCCTAACTGGCGCCCACATTCAGGTGACGTGTGCGAAATGCCACACGCCCGGTACGGATGGGAATCCACGTTGGACGGGCTTGAAGTTCGCCCGTTGTATCGACTGTCATACAGATCCGCATGAGGGTAAGTTTGCCCCCAAAGTTTGCGAATCTTGTCACACCACGGCAGGCTGGAGAACAGTTTCAAATGCAGTTGTGCAATCTAATTTCGATCACAGCAAGACGAGATATCCCCTTTTGGGAAAACATTTGTTCGTAAAGTGTGACGACTGTCACAAAGGTGGCGATTTCCGTAAACCGCTGGCATTTGATAAGTGTACGGCTTGCCACTCGGACGCTCACCAAGGGCAATTTTTGAAGCGCCCCGATCGCGGCGAATGCTCTTCATGCCACACGGTGGGCGGCTTCAAACCGGCGACGTTCGGAGTGAAGGAACATGCTTCCACAGCCTATCCGCTGGAAGGCAAGCATGCGGCTGTAGCGTGCGCAAAGTGCCACCTCCCTGCCGGCACTGCGACCATCTATAAGCTCAAGTTTGCTTCGTGCACGCTGTGTCACAAAGATGCCCACTTGGGTCAATTCGGGGCGGCGCCTTACAACAATCGCTGCGAAGACTGTCATAACGTGCAAGGGTTTCGTCCCTCCACGTTCACGCTAGCCATGCACAAGAGCACGAGGTTCAATCTGACAGGAGCCCACATCGCCGTTCCCTGTGGGGATTGCCACAAGGCCGGAATCACTCCGGCATTCAAGAATGTAGCGCAATACCGCTTCGATGACCGCACTTGCACAGTATGTCATCGCGACCCGCACAACGGACAGTTTCGCGAGCGGATGGCGCGTGTGAGCGGTGGCAGGCCCGCTGGCTGCGCGGCCTGCCATACCGTGATGAACTGGGAAGACCTTTCAAATTTTGATCACGGCACGACAACCTTTCCACTCGTCGGAGCCCATCGCGCGGTATCGTGCGCCGGGTGTCATAAACCTCCGAAGCTTGAAGTCAAACTCACAAACGTTGACTTTCATGCCGCTCCGTCGGCATGCGAAGGATGCCACTCCGACATACATGCCGGGCAGTTTGCTGATTCGCAAAAAAACGCCGGATGCGCCAGTTGTCACAATAGCGCCAAGTGGAAGCCGTCAATCTTTGATCATGACAAGCGCACTGCGTTCTCTCTCCAAGGCGAACACCGAAGTGTGCGGTGTGACGGATGTCACAAGAACGTGAAGCTAATCGATGACAAGCGTGTACTCTTCTACAAACCAACACCGAAGGAGTGCTCTGCATGTCATGGGCCTGAGATTAAAAAATTCAGTGCCACATCGCTCCGCGCAGCTTGGATGGAAGTCTCCGCTTTGTAATCGCTACAAAACTCCTCTCGCCATCACGCAACAGAGTCGCTCTCAATCAGTAGTTACTAAATGTCTTGTTTACGAAGTCCAAGTGGACAGCCACTTCCGAGAGTTGGTGGCCGCATCGACGAACGTTATGCTCATGGATGAAGAGTTGCGTCATGCCTACAACTCTGAACTTATACCTGTTGTCAGGCTTCATTGAGTTGTAAATGAAAAGAACTTGAAGTGAGAAGCCGCGCGACAATGCCTCTGCCACATATTGCGTATGCATCAGGCATCATTTTGCGAATTTATGTCGGTTACCCGTCCGGGACAAATCAATATCGAGGTTCTATTTTGGAACCGATCTAGTCGACCTGGAGTTTGGATCGGTTCGGTTGGGCAAGTGGAGACAATTGATTTCGACTGTGGTTATGCATTCGGTCTGGGCCCTGGTCTTGTTGAGCGCGCCAATGCCGCAGCCGACAGATCAAGGGAAAACCACGCACAGTCCCCATGGTCCAGCTCTAAACATTAATTGTCAAAACTGCCACACGTTCTCCAGTTGGAAGCCGATACGTAACGTTCCCGAATTCGATCATGATAAAACCCGCTATCCTCTGCGGGGCATGCACAAGAACGTTGCCTGTACTCAGTGCCACGTCACTCTGGTGTTTAGGAACGTGGGTCACAATTGCGCAGACTGTCATGCTGACATTCACCGAGGGCAGATGGGAGCTCGCTGCGAACAATGCCATACCGTAAACGGCTGGAACGTGTCGATCCGGGCGATCAAAGAGCACGAGAATCGCTTTCCACTGCTTGGCGCTCATGCGACCATCCAGTGTGATGAGTGTCACAAGGGTGCGGCCAACGGACAGTTCACGGGATTGTCTACGGATTGCTTTAGCTGTCACGCCACAGAATTCGTGCACACAACCGCCCCGAACCACCAGGCGAGTGGATTCTCCACCAACTGCCAGCAGTGTCATCGCAGTTTTGAGACCTGGCTAGGTGCAAGTTTCGATCACGGGAAACTGACGGGTTTCGCGCTCACTGGCGCGCATGCGACGCTGGAGTGTTCCGCCTGCCACGTGGGCGGCCGCTTCCAAGGAACGCCAACGAACTGCATCAGTTGCCATCAGCCGGACTACAGCAATGCAAAGAACCCCAATCACGTAATACTCGGCTTCCCGCAGACGTGTTCCCAATGTCACTCAACTACAACGTGGTTGAACGCCAGGTTCGATCACAACACTATGACGTCGTTTCCACTCGCAGGCGCTCACGTTTCCGTAGCTTGCTCGCAGTGTCACATCAACGGCCTGTATGCGGGCACACCCAAAGACTGCGCCTCATGCCATATTGGGACCTATAACCAAACCAGCAATCCAAATCACAAGGCCGCCGCCTTTCCCACAGACTGTTCGATTTGTCACAGTACGGCGACATGGGCCGGCGCACTGTTCGATCATTCGAAAACCGGCTTCCCCCTTACCGGTGCGCACACCAGCGCAACCTGTTCCGCCTGCCATGCCTCGGGAGTATTCGCCGGGCTCAGCACGACCTGCGTTTCATGCCATATCAAAGACTTCAACAGTACAACAAATCCAAATCACGTTGCGGGTGGATTCCCCCAGACCTGCGACCTTTGCCATAACACTGCTGGCTGGATTCCATCGACTTTCGACCACAGCAAGACTATTTTTCCTTTAACGGGAATGCATGTGAATGTCGCCTGCACAAATTGCCACGTTAACGGGAACTTTACTACTACGCCGACAGATTGCTACTCGTGTCACAAAACGGATTACCAGAGCACGACGAATCCCAATCATGTGGCCGCAGGGTTTCCGACGACGTGTCAAACCTGCCATTCGACTTCTGGCTGGACTGGAGCGACTTTCAACCACAGTTGGTTCCAATTACCACACCAGTCCGCACAATGTACTGATTGTCATACGAATTCTACGGATTACACGGTGTTCGTGTGCACGAATTGCCATACTCAGACGCAGACCGATCCGCAACATGCCGGAATCAAAGGTTATGTGTGGAATAACGCCAACTGTTACAGCTGTCATAAGAGCTAAATAAAGAGAAATGACCAATTAGGACATGCCAGTTACAAACCCAACGCGAGTAGTAGAACAAGGCCAAACCAGAAGAATACTGCCTCGATCAGGATTCCTACATATCGGCTTTCTTCTTGCCGTGATTATTGTGGTAGATATTCCTAATCAGGCACTCATGCAAACTGGAGTGACATCTTCTTCCGATGCCGCCAGTACAAGTCTGCCTGCTACCGCGCAGACCTCGTTCGAGGTCAGATTCAAGGAATTCGATAATGTTTACCTGCGCGTCCCGCCGGGGGCGCTTTTAAGCAAAGGAATGAAGCTACTCGTTAGGCGGCGTTCTCCGGGTGCTGCAAAAAGCGACTCAGGGGAGATCGTTGCTGAGCTCAGAATTAAGTCGGTCAGTTCAAGCTCGGCCA
>JAFAUE010000263.1 GCA_019243475.1 Acidobacteriota bacterium
AGTGCCCACGCCCTGGACCTCACTCAACTGCGATCCCCCGACATCAGTCTTTGGACGATTTGGGATGACGAAACCCTGCTGGGAATGGGGGCGTTGAAGCGGCTGTCGGCCGAGCATGGAGAGCTCAAGTCGATGTTCACGGCTCCGTCCTCACGACGAAAGGGAGTCGGAGGCGCAATGCTGCGATACATCATTGGCGTCGCGAGAGCGAGTGGCATGAAACGTCTCAGTCTTGAGACGGGATCATGGGATTACTTTCTACCTGCGCGGAGGTTCTACAGGAGCCATGGATTCGAGGATTCTCCGCCTTTTGCTGATTATTTGTTCGATCCGAACAGTGTCTTCTTGTCCCTCGATTTGCGAGAATCCCGATCCGAAGGTAGTTAGACTCTTGCGTTCGCCACGCAAACTTACCCACTACCCCAAAAAAGCCCGCAGACGTTTTGTCTGCGGGTGGAGAGACATTTCGATTAGAGAGGGTAACTCCATCGGCCGGCAATTGACCCAGTTCGCCGGGGACGGGAAGAGAAGCCTGAGAACCACCCCTGACCCTCAGAATTCCTTCGCTTACATAGACGAATGAGAAGGCCAAAAAGTTAGCGAATACTTTATTTGGGCTAGGAAGCTTCAAACGGTGCCGATATTTCCACGGTAGAATGAGGACATTCCCACCTGATTCTGGAGGAGGCTGTTCTGGGTCTGCTTTTCGTCCGCCGGATCTCCGGCCTGCTATGGCTTGTCTTGCTCGGTTCTCTCGTTGCCCAGGGTCAGCCCACTCCGACTGCTGCCGGCGAGAAGATCACGCTGGACGTCAGCGAGACCTTTTTCTCGTTCTTTGCCGGGTTGAACTCCTGTGGATATGACTCGGAACTTTCGCTTTCCGATCCCATCCGCAATCAAGTGCGGGCCGATGTAATCCGCGCCATCGCGGCTTCTGCCGACGCTCAGTTTGAGCAGAAGCAGCTTTGCGATTTCGTCCACGATCATCCAGCGCCTGATTCCGCCCACAATATTGCGCAGTACGTCTCGCTGGCGTTCTATACGACGGAACCGCCGGCCTTTAAGACGACGATTCGCGAAGCCGATATCCCGCCCGATGCGCTGAACGTACTTGGATATCTGCCGCGCCTTCAGGCCTTCTACGATGCAGCCAAGCTGCACCTGCTGTGGGTGAAGTATCAGCCCCAATATCAGCAATACGTGGAGCGATTCCACGATCCTGTATCGCAGATGATCCTTACCACCGACGCCTATCTTCGCCTGCCTATGAGCGGCTTCGTGAGCCGGCGTTTCTCTTTGATCGTCGAGCCTCTGATCGCGCCGGGCGAGGTGAACGCGCGCAACTACGGCGCTGACTACCTGATGGCGGTTGCTCCCGACCATGGTGGACTGCGCATGGAGCCGGTGCGCCATACGTATCTTCATTACACGGTCGATCCCTTGGCGCTGCGGCGCGCGAACCGCATGCAGACGCTCAAACCTTTGCTGCAAACCGTAGCCGGCGCGCCCATCGACGAGAAGTTCAAGTCGGACATCGCGCTGCTTGTCACGGAGTCATTGATCCACGCCATCGAAATTCGCACTACGCCGGTCGCCTATACGGCGAATGAAGACCGCAAAGAGCGCGAGCGGCGCATCGAGAATGTGCGCGGGCATCAGGTGGAAGACGCCGTGTCGCAAGGCTATGTGCTCACGCACTACTTCTATGATCAGCTGGGAAATTTTGAGAAGGGAGAGGAGACCTTTACCGACGCCTTCGGGCCGATGCTCACCAATCTCAATTTGGAACTGGGACGCGAGGAGAAGCGAGCACGTGAAGTAACATTCGTGAAACAGGCCGCTCCCGATTTGGTACGTGTCAGCGTCCGCCCGCAGGGCGACACGCTCGATGCTGCCGAAGAACGTCTTATCGCGGGGGATGCGAAGGGCGCGCAGGAGATCGCGCAAGGCACTCTAACCGCCGGCTCCGGTGACGAAGCCCGTGCCACTTTCATCATGGCGCGTGCGGCATCGCTGCAAGGACACATGCAGGACGCCATCGACAACTTCGAGAAGACGCTCCAGCTCAGCCGCGATCCGCGCACGCTGGCCTGGTCGCACATCTATCTCGCGCGAATTTTTGATATTCGAGATGACCGGGAATCAGCGCTCAAGCATTACAACGCCGCGCTGAATGTAGGCGACAACACACCAGACACCAAAGCTGCCGCCGAACGCGGCATTGAAAAACCATACGAGCCGGCAAAGAAGTAGAGCTGGGCCGGTTCAGACGCGAAACCATCGATCCAGCACGAGCAGCACTGCGACTCCCACAAAGACCAGTAGCGCCATCCGGATTCCAGGCTCCTTGTTCACTTCGGGAATAAGATCAGAGGCGGCTACATAGAGCGTGACCCCCGCTGAAAGAGGCAAGCCGATTTGCAGCATCGGCGCCAACACCCGCATCGTCAATACGCCGAGCAGTGTCGACCCTCCCAAAATAGCGGAAGAGATGAACGCGCTGCGGCGCGAGCGGCCGCTGGCCAGCATCACCGAACCCACGGTGAAACCTTCCGGGACCTTGTGCAGAAAAACCGCAATGAAGATCAGCCACCCCAGCCAGTTCGAAATCAGGAATCCGGAGGCGATCGCGATACCGTCGAAGAACGTATGTACGATTAGCCCCAGCAGCACCGAATAGCTTCTGTGCGAGTGCATGAACTCGCCCTCGTGCGTCTCTTCTCCAAAATGGAAGTGCGTGGTGACGGTGTGTTCGAAGAAGTGCGTGAGGAAGTATCCGATGAGCAGGAAAGCCGGCGCGCGCTGCGGCGCTATGCGCAAACTCTCCGGCAGCATCTCCACCAAAGCCGTTGCTAACATGAAGCCCGAGCCGACTGCAATGAAATAACGCAGATATCGCCGTTCCCAATGCCGCTGAATGATGATCAGCCCACCAAGGCCGTCGGCCAGGGCGGCGGTCAGTCCCAGGATGATGGTTAGAGTAAGTGGAGACATTTCTTAAGTGACGTCTTGGAATTTTTATTCCAAAGCACGCGGCAAGTGCATTGCGAAGACTATCATCCGCAAACTTCCGGGCGAAACGCGTGTCTCGGAACCGTTCCCGGCAGGGAATGGGCGAGCGTGGTGCGCCTAACCCGACCGCTACGGCAGTCGGTTCTGAATTGTTCCACGTGGAACAATTGCTTCCGGGGGCTCGCAGATCAGGCGTGGTATCGCTGAAATTGTCGGAACCGTTGCCGGTAGGCAATGGGCAACCGTGGTTCGCCTAACCCGACCGCTACCGCAGTGGGTTCTGAATTGTTCCACGTAAAACAATTGCTTCCGAGGGCTCGCAGATCAGGCGGAGTATCGCTGAAATTGTCGGAACCGTTGCCGGTAGGCAATGGGCGAGCGTGGTTCGCCTAACCGGACCGCTACCGCAGTCGGTTCTGAATTGTTCCACGTGGAACAATTTGCTTCCGAGGGCTCGCAGATCAGGCGGGGTATCGCTGAAATTGTCGGACCGTCCCCGGTAGGGAATGGGGGAGCGAGGTTCGCCTAACCCGACCGCTACCGCAGTCGGTTCTGAATTGTTCCACGTGGAACAATTCGCCGGCGGTATTTGCCGCACAAAGGTCTCAGGAGCTTCAGTAGCTTGGCGGTTCAGCAGCTTTCTTACGCAGCCTTCTTGTGCTTTTTTGCCTGCGTCATGCACCTGGTAGCGGACTTTGGACCTTTGATGGCCAGCACCTTGAACTTCTTGCCGAGCTGCGCGTTGTAATTGATGAAGAACTGCTCGACTTCCTTGAGCAGCTTAGGATTCAAATCGTTTACTGAATGTACGTGGCTGTGGGTGTGGCTGGCGGTCGAGACGGCAATCAAGCGGTCGTTTCGTTCTTTAGAATTGTCCGTCTCCCACTGCTCGGCTTCGATTACGCCAATAAGGCGCGAATGTACCACGCAACCGGGAAAGGCCGGTTCGTCCATCATCAGCAGCACGTCAATCGGGTCGCCGTCTTCCGCGCGCGTTGATGGGATGAAGCCGAAATTGTGCGGGAACGACATGCCTTCCGGCAGCACAGTCTTCAACCGGAACATGCGCTGCTCCGGATCAAAAGAATATTTGTTTCGGCTGCCTCTAGGCGTCTCGACGATCACCTGCACCTGGCCTTCTTTGTCAATCGGCCTCAACCGTACCGGATTCCCAAAGCTGTTCTTCTGCTTTCCCAATGCCTTTGACCTCGATCTCGTTTGGGATAGATGACACAATGTGCTGTCCATGATGTCCCACAAAAGGTGCTTACGTTTGCGACGTCGAGGCGTCCATTTCGCATTGCCCATGAGACGCATACTCCTGTCTTTCCTGATCTTCGCCGCTCTGGTGCCGGGACTTGCCGCAGAGCTGCCGTTTCTGCAGGACGATTACAGCAAAGCGCTTGCGCAGGCCAGGCAGCGTCACCAGCCGATCTTTGTCGAATGCTGGGCGCCATGGTGATCGAGCTGCCGCCTGATGAGGACCATGCTCGCGCATCTGGACCTCAGCAGGTACGCCGGACAGTTTGTCTGGCTGGAAATGAATTTCGACAAACCTCAGAACCAGGATTTTTTCTCTCGCTTTGAGGCCAGCGCCACGCCAACCTTTTATGTAATCGGCGCCGATGGCAACGTGCTCGCGGACCAGCCGGGAGCGATGTCAGAGCCGGAGCTGAGGGCCTTTCTTGACCGCGGAATGAGCCTCGCACAAAACCGTCAGTCGCCGGCCGACGCCGCGCTGGTGCATGCCGACGCGCTGCTGAGCACAAAATCTCCACAAGCCGCTGCGGCATATGAGGAAGTGTTGCGCCAGGCTCCACCCGACTGGCCGCGACGCGAGCTGGCGCAGTATTCGCTGGTCACCGCTTTGCAGCTGAACGAGCAGCACCAGCAATGTGCCGAAACTGCGGCGCGCGAAGCTGCGGTCATGAAACATGACAACACCTTCGCCAGCACGGTCGCCTCAGGCATGTGGTGCCTGGTTCAGAGCGACACCACCGCCGCATGGCGGCCTGCAGCAGCAGATAAGCTCGTGCCGCTGGCCAACAGCGCGCTTGCTTCGCCCGAAACGGTACGCGATGAACGAAATGAACTCTACCGCACGCTGATGTATCTGGATATTTCCCGAAATGATACTACGCATGCGGCCAGTCTCGAGGACAAGTGGCTGGCGGAGCTCGACCAGGTAAAGCCCGCAGATGACGAGGAGCGCTCAGCGGTGGACATCGCCCGAGTCGAAGCGATTTCCATCTATGGCGATCCTGAGCGGGTGTTGCCCGCTCTGAGGATTTCGGAACAGGCCATGCCGCATAACTACAACGCTTCACTGCGTGTGGCCCAGATGGAAAAAGCTGAGAAACATTACGACGCCGCCATCGCTGCGTGCGAGCGCGGGCTCGCTCGGGACCCCGGCGCCCTGGGCCGCTCGTGGCTGCTGCAGACCAAAGCCGACGCCCTCAAACAGCAAGGCAAATCGGCGGAAGCGCGACAAGCACTGCAACAAGCGCTGGCCGCGGCACAGGAAATTCCGATGCGCCAATCGCGAGAGAACAATCTCAAGAAAATCAAGCAAGCGCTGGGAGGCGAATAGCAGGAGTTGCCTTACGGGTGCCACCAATTCGCATTTCCTGACAGAGCACCTCCAAGTGGACTTAGTCATAAGACTTAGTCCATAATGAGTCCATGGTAGTCAACATCCACCAGGCAAAAACTCATCTGTCGCGCTTATTGCTTCGAGTGGCCGGCGGAGAAGAGATCACCATCGCCAACGCAGGCGTCCCGGTGGCGCGGCTCGTGCCGCTCGCGCCTTCGCCGCGAAAACGACGGCTCGGTATGGATGAAGGCAAGCTCTGGATTTCCCCTGATTTTGACAAGCCTTCTCCAGAACTCCAGGACTTGTTTGAAGGACGAGTGCGTGCTCGCAAGCGACGCCGGAAATGACGGCATACCTGCTTGACACAGGCGTCTTTCTGCTGAGCATCGCGAACCCCCGGGCTCTCAATCGCGAAACCGTCGCCATACTTCAGGACGGTGAAAATGCGCTCTTCCTCTCCGCAGCGAGCTCGTGGGAAATCGGCATTAAATCCAAACTGGGAAAGCTCCGACTACCCGAGCCGGCCTCAAAGTATGTTCCGAAGCGCCTGGCATCTACCGGCATTCAATCACTGCCGATCTCGCAGGTTCATGCTCTGCGGGCCGGCGAACTGCCTGCTCACCATCGCGATCCATTCGACCGCATGCTTGTCGCCCAGGCCCAGTCTGAGAATCTGGTCCTGATGACCACCGATCGTCAGCTCTCGAAATATGCGGTCCGGATTGTGATGTGCTCCGGTTAGTCGGTGCCAGGCGTGACTGCGACATAAAAAAACAAGAGCCGGGCCGAAGCCCGGCTCAAAATGGGGAACTTCTGTCTTAGAAGGAATACCGCAAATCAAACTCCATGTGCCTCGGCTGGGTGAGCGTACGACAAGAAGGTCTTGCGAAAAGCGCAAACCTTCGTAGTCGAAGGATCTTTTGTTTTTGATATTGCGCAGTGCGCGGCGCGGCTGGGCCGTTGAAGAGGCAAACAAAGGATCCTTCGACTTCGCCGGACTCGCGTCGAACGCGAGTCCGCCTGCGCCCTGGATCGCAGGCGCACAATGAGCCACGTTCCGTCTGCGCTCCAGAATGCCAGTCGCAATTCGGGCCACGATTCCAGCACTTTCGCGTTCTCCTCGGCGTTCGCGGTTGAAACACGAGTTCCACAAACGGACGGTGATTTTCCGGCAGTAGCGGTGCATAATCTCTGTTTCCAGAGACATAGGCTCGGAAAGGGAATTGCTCTAAGAGTCCAGAGGAGAATCTTCGATGGCTGGGAACATCCTTATGTTCTTGCGTGACCTGCGGGCGGCCGCGCGTTCCTTGGGTCGCGCCAAAGGGCTGTCGATCGCCGTGGTTCTGACGCTGGCGCTCGGCATCGGCGCCAATGCTGCGATGTTCAACCTGGTGCGAGGCGTACTCCTCCGGCCGCTTGTGAACCGCGACGAGGGCCGGCTGATTTACATTCGCCAAATTGGCAACGGCCGCAACGCCCTGTTTTCGATTCCGGAGATCGGCGACCTGCAGTCGCGCGCCAAGCTGCTCACTGATTTCGGCGATTTCTCGACCATCGGATTCACGCTGGTCGGACTGGGCGAGCCTCGCTCGGTGCAGGCGGGAGTCGTCGGCGGATCGTACTTCCAAACGATGGGACTGCGTCCCGTGCTCGGCCGTCTGCTGGACTCAAGCGACGATGGTCCAAGCGCGCCCGGCGCCGTTGTCCTCACCTATCGCTTCTGGTCCACGGCGCTGAACCGCGATCCTTCCGTAATTGGGAAGACCGTCCGCCTCGGTTCTTTTATCGACACCCGCACCGCCACGGTTGTCGGAGTGCTCGAGCCTTGCGTTCCGTATCCGCAGGAAACCGAGATCATTGCCAACGTTGTGACCAGCTCGCACCACCTTTCCGCCACCATGGTCACCGGCCGCCGGCATCGCATGACGGAGCTGTTTGCCCGGCTGACGCCCGGCGCCACTCTGGAACAGGCGCGCGCCGAACTCGATTCCGACTATCGCGCGATGACGCGCGAGCATCCCGAGTCTTATCCAGCTAAGGCCGACTTTCATATCAGCGCTATGCGCTTGCGCGACGAGCTCACCTCCGGCGCGCGCACGATCCTGCTCGTACTCATGGCTGCCTCGGTGCTGGTGTTTATCATCGCGTGCTGCAACGTGGCGAACCTGATTCTGGCGCGCACCGTGCGCCGGGAAAACGAACTGGCAATCCGGGCGGCGCTGGGGGCGAGCGCCTTCGATCTGCGTCGAGTGCTGCTCGCGGAGAGCCTGCTGCTATGCTTTGCCGGCGCGACCCTGGGCCTCCTTATCGCAAGGCCGCTGCTAGGCCTGCTCGGACAGTATGCCTCGCGCTTTTCCCTGCGCGCGCTCGACCTCACCATCGACGCAAGCATGCTTTGGGTGGCGGCAGGACTCACGGTTCTCGCAGCCGCGCTGCTGGCTTTCGTGCCGCGATTGCCGTCATCGCGCAGCTCGCAGGGACTGGGGCTGGCGACGGCGAGCATCCGACTAACGGGCTCGACCAATCGCAAGCTCAAAGTTTTCGCGCTGGTGCAGATCGCGGCCTGCTTCGTTCTGGTTGCCGCCTCGGCGGCAACGGTGAAGACGCTGCTTTCGCTGGAGACGGTGAAGGCCCGTTTTGAAACTCGGCATGTGCTCGCGGTGAACGTTCCGGTCATGCACGACGGCAGAACACCAGACCAGATCGTCCACTACTACGAGGAAGCCATGCGCCAGATTCGCCAGCAGCCCGGCGTCATCAACGTTGCGCTCAGCACCGCGGTACCATGGCGGGACAGAGGACAGTTTGCGCTGGAGTTCTCGACCGATGGACGCGTCCCCGGCCCGGATGAGAAGCATCCGGCAGCCGGCCCGCAGGTCGTCTCTCCCGGATTCTTTTCGACGCTCGGCCTGCCCATCCTCGCTGGACGCGACTTCAACGACGCCGACCGTCCCGACACCGAACCGGTCGCTATCGTAAGCCAGAGCGTTGCCGATCTCATGTTCCCGAATGGGGACGCGCTCAATCACCATGTGCAGTGGACCGATCCTCTCCTGAAGTTTTCGCCGTTTCCGCCGCCAGTCCCGCGGCGCATCGTGGGCATCGTTCCCGACATCGATAATCACGATTTCGTTCCCCGGCCGACGCCGGCGATCTATCACCCCATCGCGCAGGATGCAGTGAATATGGGAGGACGGCTGGTGGTCGATGTGAACTCCGATCCCTATGCGATAGTGCAGCCTGTCACCCAGATCATCCGCAAGCTCTCGGCCGATCAGCCGGTGGAGAGGGCGCGGACGCTGGAAGACATCCGCGCAGAAGTGCTGTCGCCGGAACGGCTCAATGCGGTGATCTCAGCGGTGTTCGCGGTCGTTTCGCTCCTGATTGCCGTTGTGGGCGTTGCCGGCGTGCTGGCGTTCTCGGTCAGCAGCCGCACGCGCGAGTTTGGCATCAGGCTGGC
>JAFAUE010000466.1 GCA_019243475.1 Acidobacteriota bacterium
GGAATACACCCACCGCGGCCAGGCAGTGCTCGATCTGATCGAGAATCTCGGCAAGCCGGTGATTGCCTGCATCAACGGCTTTGCCCTCGGCGGCGGATGCGAGTTGGCCATGGCTTGCAGCATGCGTCTAGCCAGTGAGAATGCCAAATTGGGACAGCCGGAGGTCAAACTCGGGATTATCCCAGGCTACGGCGGAACGCAGCGCCTGCCAAGGCTGGTGGGAAAAGGAATTGCTGCGCAGCTTTTGCTCACTGGCGAGATGATCTCTGCGCAGGAAGCTCACCGCATTGGTCTGGTGAACGAAGTCTTGCCGGCGGATCAGCTGATTCCCAGAGCCGAGGCTATCGCGCAGGCCATCATCAAGAACGCCCCGCTTGCAATCCAGTATTGTCTCGAAGCGGTGAATCACGGCATGGAGATGACTTTGCCGGAAGGGCTTTATCTTGAAGCCGCCTTGTTCGCCGTCTGCTGCGCCAGCGAAGACAAAAAAGAGGGGACGACAGCATTTCTGGAAAAGCGGCCGGCGAACTTCCAGGGAAAATAAGAAGGCACTGCTGCCCACAATAATTCTTGATCGGCAGCGCGCTTTCAGCTATCCATTTTCAGGCTCCAGCGTCCTTCTTTCTGTACAGACATTCAGGAGTCCACGACACTGCCGCGCATCCGCAGCCTCGCCGAGCGAAACCGCTACCTGAATCTCGCCTACAACGCTCCTCGCTTGTTCAAAGGCTACTATCCGGTATTTCTTGACTACCCGTTCGTGCCGCGGCCGCGTTATGGACATGGCAAACCGCCGCACGCGCAGCTGTACGCACAATTTGCTGCACTCAAGCCAGAAATCACCAAGCTGCTCTCCGAATTCCTGAAGTTTGAAGACGGTATGCGCCGCATTCCGCTGCGCAAAACCAAGCACACCGCCGACCCCAGTTGGATCAACAAGTGGTTCGCCGGTCTGGACGTCTTTGCCCTCTACGGCTTCATTGCATCGTCGAAGCCGAAGCTGTATCTCGAGATCGGGTCGGGATTTTCCACGAAGCTGGCGCGGCAGGCGATTCAGGAAGAACAGTTGCGCACGCGAATTCTCTCTGTCGATCCGCGTCCGCGCGCGGAGATCAATCCATTATGCGACGAGCTCTTCCGGCGTCCGCTGGAAGACGTGGATTTGGCATTGTTTAAGCGGCTGAACGCCGGCGACATCCTTTTCTTCGACGGGTCACACCGCGCATTCATGAATTCCGATGTAACGGTATTTTTCCTTGATATCCTGCCAAACCTCTCGCCCGGGATCTTCGTTCACATCCACGATATCGAGCTGCCTTACGACTATCCGGCTGAGCGCGCGCACTGGTATTACTCCGAGCAATATCTGCTGGCCGTTGCGCTGCTCGAAGGGCACAAGAATTTTCGCGTGCTGCTGCCCAACGCATTTGTAAGTCAGGAGCCAGATTGCCTGGAAGCGCTCAACCCATTGTGGAATGCGCCGGGGTTAAAGGGCGTTCCTAAAACGGGAAACTCGTTCTGGCTGCAGACCGTTTAGGACCGCGTAATTTCAATTCCGACCTGCTCTCCGATGCCGGTGCGGACGCCCCATGCCATTCTGGGCGTGTTGTGCGCGATGCCGTAGCGGCCTTTGCTGTCGAGAAGAATCATGCCACCGTGGCCGTCCAGCCGAGAATTCAGGTAGCCGATGGCTTCGCGTGCGGCGAGGTCGGGAAGCGCGCCGGTCGTGAGCCGGTCCGCGGCCCACTTTCCCAGGACGAGTTTCATAATGGGCTCGCCCCAGCCGGTACATGACACGGCGCCGCTCTGGTCGTCCGCATAACAGCCACAGCCGATCAGCGAAGCATCGCCGACACGCCCCGGAGTCTTGTTGAGCGTTCCTCCGGTGGAAGTCGCCGCGGCCAAGTGACCGCTCGCATCCAAAGCCACGGCCCCGACAGTGTCGTGACCCGGGCCTGCGAATGTGAGATCGCGTTCTCCCGCCGCAGCCCTGGCTTGCGCCACGGCGAGCCGCTCGCGCTCGCGGTCGATGACTAGTTCGCTGTTCTCAATCAGGCGCATTCCCAATCCGGCAACAAAGTCTTCCGCGCCTTCTCCTACGAAATAAACATGCGGGCTCTCGCTGAGAATGAGTCGCGCGGCGCGAATCGGGTTGCGAATCCGCTCCACGCAGCCGACGCCGCCGGCTCGCATGGTTGCGCCGTCCATAATCATTGCGTCGAGCTGTACACGACCGTCAGCGGTAAGAAAGCTGCCTCGCCCGGCGTCGAAGGTCTCATCATCTTCCATCAGCACCACCGCTTCTTCGACCGCCTTCAGCGCCGTGCCGCCGGAAGCGAGTACTTCCCAGCCTGCGCGCAAGGCATTACGAACTCCGCAGCGATGATCTTCGACCACGTCGTCGGGCATGGCCCACGCTCCGCCGTGTACCACCAGGACAGGTTTCACTTGCAAGCAGAGAACCTCATCGAGCGAAAATGCAAACTACTAGATGTATCACGGAGGCGAGGCGGAACGCAGGGGGCATGCAAGAGGTACGAAGCGGCGGCACTACCGTCCCACCGCGCTGGCTTCCGCCAGTTCCGCAGCCCTCTGTTTGACTGCGCGTAGATCCAGTTTGCCGGTGCCAAGATAAGGCAGAGCTTCCACGCGAAAGAAGCTGTTGGGGCGCGGCTTCCACAAAGCCGGAAGCTCAGAAGCCGACAGCTTATCCAATACCTCCTTGAGCTTGTCCTCTGAAAGTGTGTGCAGCACGAGAAGGCGCTCGCCCTTCTTTTCATCTTCTACCGCCGTGACCACAAAGTTCTGCTCCGTCGATTCCGCGAGCTCCTGCAGTTTGTCTTCGATGCGGATGTGGGGGACCATCTCGCCGCCGATCTTGCTGAAGCGGGTGAGCCTATCCGTGATGGTCAAAAAGCCATCGGCTTCCATGCTGACTATGTCTCCGGTGATGTACCAGCCATCGCGCAATACCTCCGCAGTTTTCTCCGGCTTGCTCAGATACCCTTTCATTACGTTCGGACCTTTGACGTGCAAAAGCCCGGGTCGATCAGCGTTGAGCGATGTTCCCGTTCCGGGATCGACGATTCTCACCGACACGCCCGGGAGCGGATGTCCTACCCGGCCGCGCTTGGCCGCTACCTGACGGAATCCGGGCGCGCGAAAGCCAGGACCATTGACTGCGATCACCGGTGAGCACTCCGTCGTCCCGTAGCCTTCGAGAGGCCGAAGGCCGAACGTGTCTTCAAAGGCGTTGGCAACGCGATCCGCCAGCTTCTCCGCACCGGCAAGAACGTATTTCAGACTGCCGAAATGCTCCGGCGAGCAGCGCCGAATGTACGCCTGCAGGAATGTCGGCGTCGCGATCAGGACGGTCACTCGATATTTGGAGACAAGTTCGCTAATGGTCGTCGCGTCCAGCGGATTTGCGTGGAAAACGACGCCAACTCCGGTCAAGGCGGGAAGCAGCAGTCCGATGGTGAAGCCGAAGGAATGGAAGAACGGCAGAATGCCGAGGAGCTTGTCATCGGAATCCAGGCGAAAAACCTGCATCACCTGCTGTACATTGCTCGCGATGTTGTAGTGCGTGAGCATCACACCCTTGGGATCGCCGGTGCTGCCGCTGGAGAAGATCACAGTTGCGAGGTCGTCAACCGAGCGCTGCGATGCGCGCAAGGCTTTCTTCAGAAGCGAGAATGGCAGCATCGAGATGAACAGCGACGCGATCTTCTCTGTGACGCCGGGATTCGCAGCCAGATCTTCCAGAATGATTGCCTCCCCAGGTATTTTCAAATTGGGAAAGCGCTCGAGAAAGGTCCGAGAGGTGACTACCGTCTTCAACCCGCACTGCCGCGCGCAGGAATCGATCACCTCGCTGCTCGCCGTGTAATTGAGATTCACGGGAACCCGGCCAAGAAGCAGCGCAGCGAAGTTCACCAGCGCTCCGCCTCCCGATGGCGGAATGAGCACTCCCACCATCTCCTCGTGGTGCCAGCGTGGCGCAAGACGGCGGGCCAAAAAGATGCTTCTGGTCAGCGCGGCGCCGAAGCTGAGCTTCGCAGCGCGAGAGTCCGCCATGAAAAAATGCCGGCGGTAGCGCCGTGCTGTGCGCACGAAGGTGTGATCGAGGCTGGCGGCGGACTTCCGATCGCGTAAGAACGCCTCCGTACCGAGTTCCTGGACAGCCTGCCGCACCACGAAGGGAGAACTGTCTCCGGGCAATGGCTGTCCGAAACTCACAGTTACCGGGTACGGAATCCGTCGAGGACGCTTCCACAAAAATCGTCCTCCCTCAAAGCTGAAAATGCTGCCCCACAGACCGTGGAGATTCACAGGCACGATGGGCGCATCCACACCTTTCATGATGCGCTCCATGCCGCGGCGAAAGGGCAGCATCTGCCCAGTCCGCGTAATTTGCCCTTCGGCAAAGATGCAAACCAGTTCGCCGCCGCGGATCGCTTCCGTTGCCTCGCGCAGGGAGCGAATCAGATCGCGCGGGCGCTGTTCCGACGAAATCGGAATGGCACGCAACATCTTCATCCATGGCCGAACCATCGGAAGCTCGTAGATGTCTTGGAAGATGAGGAAGCGAATCGGCCGGCGCGCCGCGGCCAGGATCATCACCGCGTCGACGAATGACATGTGATTGCAGACCAGCAGCGCGCCGCTCTCTGTTGGCAGGTTTTCCCTGCCGATTACGCGCACGCGATAGAACACATGAGTAAGCAGCCAGAGAACCAGGCGAAGGAACCAGTTGGGAAGAACGCGCTGTGGGCCAATTGGCTCGCCGGCTGCGTCGCCGTGGCGATGTGTGTTCGCGGAACTGACCGGTCCTTGCGCGCTGCTCGCCATGTTCGCGAATTGTTACATAGACCAATGTCCGAGTGGGAGGCACTAGCGGCGCGAAATTCTCTTCAACGCCAGCATTGCCGCGTTGTATCCGCACATTCCGTGCACGCCCGCTCCGGGTGGAGTGGAAGACGAGCATAGGTAAACGTCCTTGGCGGGAGTCGCGTACATTCTCCACGTTGGACGCAGGGCGAACTGGCGCCAATCGGGCAGGCCTCCGCCGATGTCACCCCCGATGAGGTTGGCGTTCATCGCTTCGAGATCCGACGGCCGCAGCACGCTGCGCGCGAGGACGCAATCGCGAAACCCGGGAGCAAAGCGTTCGATCTGCGCTTCCAGCCGCGGGAGCATATCGAACGAAGATCCGTTCGGCACGTGACAGTAGGCCCATGCAACGTGTTTGCCGGCAGGCGCTCGCGTCGGATCGTGCAGTGTCGGCTGCGATAGCAACACGAACGGCCGCTCTGCGTGCCGGCCCGCGCGAGCGGTAGCCTCCGAGGAAGAGATTTCGTCGAGCGTGCCGCCGATATGCACCGTGCTGGCCCGCGCGCATTCTTTTGCCTTCCAGGGGATGGGATTTGAGAGCGCGTAATCCACTTTGAAGGCTCCGGGGCCGTATCGATATCGCTGCAGCAGGCGGCGGTAGCGTGGATTGAAGCGTTCCCCATCGAGACTAAGAAGCTGTCGCGGAGTCACGTCGCACAAAGCGACCGTGTAATCGCCCAACTCTGCCAGACGGTGCACCGGGCGCGAGGTGTGCAGCGCTCCTCCAAGCGACTTCAGGTAGCTCTGCAGGGCGTCCGTGATTGCCTGCGACCCTCTGCGCGCAACCGGCCAGCCCACCGCATGAGCAGTTACGCCAAACATCACTCCGAATGCGCCGGTGAGCGGTTCGTCCAGACTGAGGAATGAATGCGCCGCCAAGCCGGCGAACATCGCTCGTGTGCGTGCGCTGCTAAAAAATCGTCTCGCGAGCCTACGGGCTGAGAAAATACCCAGCAACCCAAATCGAGCCAGCAAAAACGGATGACGCGGCAACGGGAACAGCGGTGACAGCACGTCCGCAGCGAAGTCCTTCCAGCGGTCAACATAAGGGCCCACGAGGC
>JAFAUE010000344.1 GCA_019243475.1 Acidobacteriota bacterium
GAGGGACGTGGTTCCTCGAGCAATCGGGCTCAAAGTGGCGACTCCGCGACGACGGAGAGAGCCCAGCAGCGAAGCTGACCCTCGACCAGGAATTAGCCTGGCGCGTCTTCACCAAAGCAGTTGATCCTCAGACTGCAGCCGCACAAGCGGGACTTGAAGGCGATCAACTCTTAGCCCGGCAGGTTCTTTCGCTCGTAGCGGTATTGGCGTAGCAGGATGCTTGTTCGACATACGGTGAAAGTTTAGACAGCTTCATTTCGAAAAACCGACGAAGCGAGTACTTTCTCGAAAGCGCACCCTGCGAACATCGCGCAGAGTGCGGCACCCACAGCAAGGTATGTCCCCGAAAAACCAAAATCACTGGGTGAACGCGAATAATAGGCTGCGGCACCCGGCCGGAAGAAGAATCGCCGCACTCACGATGAGAGATTTGTGGTGTGTCTCGCCGCACTTCTGCGTTCTAACAAGCGATAGGTGAATGTATCGGTAAGAAAGAACGCCAGCAAACCAAAAAACAAGAACAGGAAGAGCCAATTACCTACAGGTGCGCCGGGTTTCCTTACAGCAATGACAAAGGTCGCTGCAACGAACCAAAAGACCACCGTACCCACGAGACCTGCCAATAAACTTAAAGTGCCTCTCAGCAGATTCTCTCTCGAAATGCGGCGATCTCTGGCCAGCAACGACGAAACTCCGGCATAGCAGGCAACAAAAATCAGGCAGCTCAGGAAGAAGACCGGCAAGAAAGCATGATCTGTTTCCTGCCGGGAAATTCCTTGTCTAAGCGTCGTACTGACATTGAAGTACCAAAAGACAAGCGCGGCGGTGACTCCAGCCAAGAAGCTGACTGCTTGTTTCATGACCGTCCTTCCTTCAGCAGAGCGTTCTCGCCTCGCTCCAGTTCCTTCCGCACTTGTGAACTCCTAAGGACGGTATGCGTCCCTTATCCTTACTCGCGGCTCTTCCCATGCTCGCGTTGTCCAATGCTTACACTCGACCGCAAGCTGCGCGCTCCGTTCCATTGCAGGATAGCGTCGCGCTTCCATTCGACCTGGTCTAGTTCAGCTACTTCCGCTCGAAGACCAACACGTTTGGCTTATCGCGCCCGACGATGTGCATAGTGACGGTCAAGGTCTTCCGATCGGGCGAGAGCGAAATCTCTTCCGTATCCATCACCTTTGCCTTGACCTTGTCGGTGATCTCCAGAGTGCGCTCGTCAACCTGCCGGACAGAGGAAGAAACTGGACCGGCGTTCGCTCCCTCGTTGGGATAGTCCTTGCCGTCGAACTTCAGGTTTTTCGTCCTTTGCTCCGCGGGGAAAATGAAGGAGAGGCCGTCGCCCTGAAACTCCTTCACCTCCATCAGGAAAGGCGAGTTGAGCGTCTCCTTGATGCTCTGCCAGTCTGCGGCGAAGCCCGATCCGCCATCAGTGCGCTGATAGACGTAATCCATGCTGAGCGTGGAGCCGTCGGACTCGAACTCGCGGAAGTAGTCGCTGAGCGTATTGCCGTCCTTCGAGAGTTTCCACGTGCCTCTGAGCATCAGCCGGCCGTCTTTCTTGCGCTCGACGATCCAGGTGTCGGTGCCCTCCGGCTTCACCGAGAGCGTGGTTCCTCCATAGCCTCCAGGTTGATCGGTCCCATCGACCGCGATGGTCTCCGCGCCGCCGCCAAAATCAAAGGTGTACTTGTTGCCGCCCTTGCTCTCGACCTTCATCTCGTCGGGCATTCTGCTCTTCGATGAATCGAGCTTCCACATGCCGAGAAACGGGCTTTCCGCCGGCCACGCCATGCTCGTCGCGAAACAAGTTGCGAGAAGGATTTCCAAAATTCGCCTGAACATACACGCTCCTTGACTCGCCGCTTTTGTCCCATCTTGGGCCGCTCCCGGGATTCTGCGCGCAGCGAAATGACCTTAGTACAAGGTTTCCGGCAACGCGTGCAATGAGGATGCAGCCGGTCGCATCAGCAATGCAGCCACTGGCATCGCGCGCGCTTGGGGAGCACTCCACGATGCGCTAAGCTGTGCGGCATGACTGAAGGTGCGCATCCAGCGCCGCTAACACGACGTCTATGGTCTGCCGTGGGCTTCTGGATGTGTGTCGCCGCTATGTCGATGGCAGAGACCGTGTGGCTGGCGCGCACTCCCGGTCACCACATGGATATGCGCTCTGCTTTCGCGTGGCAGATGGCGTACTTCGTCCCGTGGATCCCGATCACGATCGCCGTCTGGAGTCTCACGCGTGAATGGCTGCCGGAGAGGTTCGGAGGCTGGCTGCAAGTTGTGCTCGCCCATCTTCCCGTGTTCGCCGTCGTCGCACTGCTGCATCCTTTGATCACGACGCTATTCTCCCGGGCGATGACAAAACCTCAGGCGTCCCTCTGGACGACTTTTGGCAGGAGTCTTCGCGGGCAGCTGACTGCGCTGGCTTTGATCTATACGGCGATTGCCGGAACGGGCGCCGCGATCACGCTCTACGAACGCTATCGCGAGCGGCAGGTGACCGCCGCCCAACTCCAAGCCGAGCTCGCGACCGCGAGGCTAACGACACTGCGCGCCCATCTTCAGCCGCACTTTCTGTTCAACAGTCTTCACAGCATTGCCGCGCTCGCGCGTGCTGGAGATACTGCCGGGGTTGTTCGCCTCATTGCCGCGCTGAGTGATCTGCTGAGGCACGTCCTTGACGTGGGCGAGCGACACACTTCGCTTCGTGAAGAAGTGCAGATCGTGGAGCGCTATCTCGAAATCCAGCGTGTCCGCTTCGCTGATCGGCTGGAGGTCACGATCGATCTCGCGCCCAACGTCGCCGATGCCCGTGTGCCCCCGCTTCTTGTCCAGCCGCTCGCGGAAAACGCGCTCATACACGGCCTCGCTCCACGAGCGCGGGCGGGATCGGTAACGATTCGTGCTGTACGCGACAACGGAAGAACGCGAATCGACGTTGAAGACACGGGAGTGGGGTTACCGCCAGAATGGAAATTGCCAGATGCCAGCGGCACGGGACTTCGCAACCTGGCGTCGCGGCTGACGGCTGAGTTCGGCGACAAGGCATCGCTCGAGGTCGCGCCTCGAGAAGGAGGCGGCGTGCGTGCGACGGTCACGCTGCCGTATATGCAGTCGTGACGCGCCCGGAGACCGGCCTTTGGCGGACTGTCATCGTTGACGACGAGCCGCTGGCACGACAGACACTGCGACTGCTTCTCGCGCGCGAGCCAGATTTTACGATTGTGGCGGAATGCGGACACGGCGCGGAGGCGATCGCGACCATCCGTCGCGAGCGGCCGGACGTAATCTTCCTCGACGTGCAGATGCCGGAACTCGACGGCTTCGAAGTGTTGCGGCAGATTGGCCCGGGTTTCGTGCCGGCGATCATCTTCGTGACGGCATTCGACCAGTACGCTCTGAGGGCGTTCGAGGAACACGCGCTTGAATATCTGCTGAAACCGTTTTCAGATGAGCGGTTCGCGCTGGTTGTCGAATGGACCCGCGCACGTCTGCGAGAACGCAAGGATGCGTCCATGACGGCGCAGCTTTCGGATCTTCTGTCCGCGGTGGCGCCTCAACGCCGAGAGCTCGTTGTCCGTGACAGTGGCCGCACCGTGGTAATTCCGCATGAGGATATCTTGTGGATCGAGGCAGAAGATTACTGCGCGCGCATTCACCTGCGCGGACGCACGCTGCTCGTCCGCGACTCGCTGCGCTCACTGGAGACAGCGCTGTCGCACAGCGGATTCGTCCGCCTGCATCGCTCTGCCATCGCCAGCTTTGCCTGCATACGGGAGATCGAACCGATAACCTCGGGCGATCAGCGGCTGACACTCTGCGACGGCACCGTGCTGAAGGTCAGCCGGAAGTATCGTGCAGCCGTCCTCTCGGGATTGACGAGGCACGCCAAACGCGCAAACTTGCCGCGGCCCGGATGACGAAAGAATGATGAACGATGAATGGGGAAAGACGAATGGCGAACGACGAATGGCGCAGGATGAATACGGTTTTATATATTCGCCGGTCTCTGAATCTCGTTTCTGCGGGGCCGGGAAAAGAGCGGTTTGATCGAGCGCGTGCCTTGCACGATGCAACGGAAATGGTGCAACCCCTACCTTTTCTTTTAAGCGTCGCCAGCAGTCCTGTGACCCTATTTGGCCGGGTCCCCCTATCAGCGGCAAGATTCCCTGCTCTTTCCCTGTGCCACAGCGAAACTGGCGGGGATAATGGTTTGCAAGGCCAATCCAGAGAACGACTTAGAGGCAAAATTCCCGGTATTCCCTGAGCTATTCCCTCAACTTTCGGTTAAATCTTCGAGTTTTGGGCAGAATTTGCGATTTCACGTCTTGCCAATGCAAAAATTCCCTCAGAAATTCCCTCAGTGAGGGAATCCGACCTCTGGATTCTCGGCTCGTTTTCTGACGAACTTCTAGGAACTGGCTTCCGCCTTGATGCGGTATTTGCGGGTGACCGACCGCTCGCCGTGAGTCGCGCGAATAAAGACCACGGGATCCTGCCCCGTCTTGTCCACGCGAGCCAGGTCGAGTTCGAGCTCGACCCGCCCATCGCCTTCGCTCACCGCCTGGGAGTGGATCGGCACTCCGGCGGGATATTGCAGGCGCGAGGTGACGAGTGCGCCGTCCACGGCTACTCCGGCCTCGCTCACCAGAATGCGCATGGTCAGCTTCTGCTCGATCAGAGGCTCGTCGGAATTGAGCCAGGTGAGCGCGAGAGTTTCGCCTTCGGCGTCGCGAATCTCGGTTTGGTCGCGGAAGAATTGATCGATAGAACCGGCCTTCACCACGTCCACAACACCGCGATGCTGCTTTTTTAAGAGCTCGTGAATGTACTCCTCGGAAAAACCAGGATCGCCTACCTGTTCGGCGTAAGAGGAGCCGTACTTGCCGATGCAATGTCCGCGGACGAAGACCATGGTTTGCAGCAAGAGGTCGGCTTTGCGCGCTTCGCTTTGCACGTGATAGATGGTGTCGCCGTACTTTACGTCCGTGTTGAAGCCGAAAATCATGAAGCGAAGTGTGTGCCGGGAAGGAATCTGCGGCGGAGGTTTTTTATCTGTGTAGATGAAGGAAAGCAGAACTCATTGTGGAATGCGCGTCGGCAACGGCTGCGCGCTTGACACTCCGTTGCAGCGAAACTTATAGTCGAATGTTTCACGCTCAGTATTGGCGCGCATTATATAACGGCCTCTATGCCGAACCAGCCACTTTCCTATTACGTTAATTACCTTCCCTTGCTGATGCAGGTTATGGTTGCGTGCGTGGTCGCGGGCGGCATGGTTCTGCTCTCAGCGCTGCTGGGAAAGCATCGCTACAGCCGGACGAAGATGATGCCGTACGAGTGCGGCATGGTGGGTACAGGCGACGCGCGTCAGCGTTTCTCTGTGAAGTTCTACATGGTCGCCATGCTGTTCATCCTCTTCGATGTGGAGGCGATCTTCCTGATTCCCTGGGCCGTGGTCTATCGCCGGCTGCCGGCCGCCATCGCTCCTGCACTCGGGGCAAGCTCTCCGCACGACTTCAGCGCTCGCATGTTCGGCTTCTGGGAGATGCTGGTTTATATCGGCATCGTGCTCGTCGGCTTCTTCTATATATGGAAGAAAGGCGTCCTCGACTGGAACAAAGCGGAGAAAGCAGACCTCTAGATGCCCCTGCAGCCGGCTATCACCGACGTCGCACAACTGAAGGACAGCCCAGCCGTTTCGGCGCTGCAGAGCGCTGGACTGGTGGAAGGCGCCAAATTCGATCGCGACGAGCTCACGATCTACGTCGATCGCGCGGCTATCAGGCAAGCCTGCGAGATTCTGCGCGACCGTCCGGAAACGCGGTTTAATTTTCTTTCCGACATCACCTGTGTCGATGTCTTTCCATCTGAGCCAAGGTTCGAAGTCATCTATCATCTGCTCTCGCATTCGCAGAAAGATCGCGTGCGTCTGATTGCGCGCGTGCCGGGCGGCGATCCGTCGATCGAATCGCTGATGGGTCTTTGGCCCGGCGTGAACTTCTTCGAGCGCGAGGTCTTTGACCTTTTTGGCGTGCGCTTCCTCGGACATCCTAACCTGCGGCGTATTCAAATGCCCGAGGAGTGGGAAGGTCATCCGCTACGCAAGGATTATCCGGTGGAGGGATACCGCTAAGTGGCCCATCTCTCTCCCACACCGGTCGTCGAACCGGCAGAAGACCGGACCATGATCCTCAACATGGGGCCACAGCACCCGTCCACCCATGGCGTGCTGCGACTGCTGCTCGAGATCGACGGCGAGACCGTCGTCAAGTGCATTCCCGATATCGGATATCTGCACACCGGCATCGAAAAAACCTGCGAAGCGAAGTTCTACCAGCAGGTAGTCCCGCTGACGGACCGGATCGACTATCTGTGTCCGATGACCAACAACCTCGCGTATTGCCTCGCGGTCGAGAAGCTGCTGCAGCTTGAGATACCACCGAAGGCACAGTTCATCCGAGTGCTGCTGAACGAGCTCACGCGGATTAACTCGCACCTGGTTTGGCTCGGTACACATGCTCTCGACATCGGCGCGATGACCGTCTTCCTCTATTGCTTCCGCGAACGCGAGCAATTGCTGCGGATCTTCGAGAACGTCGCCGGACAGCGCATGATGACCTCGTATTTCCGAATCGGAGGCGTCTCGCTCGAGCCGCCGATTGATTTCTGGAAGAAAACGAAAGACTTCATCGACAAGTTTCCCGAACGAGTGGACGAATACGAAGGGCTGCTCACGCAAAATCCCATCTGGGTGGAGCGCACGCGCGGCGTTGCCCACATCACGGCGGAAGACTGCATTGCGCTGGGAGCCACTGGACCAACAGCGCGGGGCAGCGGTATCGATTGGGACCTGCGGCGCGATATGCCGTATTCGAGTTACGAGAAATTCAAGTTTAAGGTGCCGGTATCGAAGGACGGCGACGTCTACGCGCGTTACCTGCTGCGCGTTCAGGAGCTGCGCGAGTCGAACGGAATTGTCCGCCAGGCATTCGACGGCATGCCGGAGGGCCCGGTAAGGTCAGACGCTCCGAAAGTTGTGCTTCCAGATCGGGAAAAGATGAAGACGCAGATGGAAGCGCTTATCTATCACTTCAAGATTGTGACCGAAGGCTTCCAAGTGCCGGCAGGCGAGGTGTACCAGGGAATCGAGTCGCCGCGCGGGGAGATGGGCTACTACGTTCGCAGTGACGGCACCGCGAAGCCCTATCGCGTGCACATGCGTTCCGCCTGCTTGGCGAACCTGCAGGTCCTCGAGAAGATGGTAGTCGGACGATTACTGGCTGATGTAGTGGCGGCCATTGGAAGCATTGACATCGTATTGGGAGAAATCGACCGGTGACAGACTGTTGATGTCATTCCGAGCACCGCGAGGAATCTCTATAGTTCCTCGCCGTCTCGTGTTTATAGGGATTCCTCACTTCGTTCGGAATGACAAGGGCATTTAATAGATGCAATATTCTCCCCAACTCGAGCAGCGATTCCAGAAACTGGTGAGCCAGTATCCCTGGAAGCGCTCGGCGCTGATACCTCTTCTGCTCTACGCGCAGGATGAAGTCGGATACCTCAGCGATGAGGTAATCGCCGACATTGCCAAAAGAGTCGAGCTGACCGAGCTCGAGGTTCGCAACGTTATTAGCTATTACTCGCTCTTGCGGACGAGGCCCGCAGGCAAATTCGTCGTCCAGGTCTGCACCAACATAAGCTGCATGCTGCGCGGTGCGGAAGAGGTCTTCGAGCATTGCGAACGCCGTCTGGGAGTGGGCCACAAACAGGTCACAAAAGATGGAACCTTCTCACTCGAAGAAGTGGAGTGCATTGGCGCATGCAGTTGGGCGCCTGCGGTTCAGGTGAACTATGACTTTCATCTGAATGTTACGCCGGAAACGATGAATAAGCTTCTCGACGACTACCAGAACAAGACCAGACAGTGAAAACCATCTACACTCCGACGCCGCTCGCCTCGCATCCTGACGAGGTGCGCGTGATCTCTAAGCGCTTTGGCCAGGGCGCCCATGAAATTGAGCGCTACATCCAGCTCGATGGATATAAGGCCGCGCGAAAAGCCTTGGAGATGAAGCCCGAAGAGATCATCAATGAGGTGAAAGCATCCGGCCTGCGCGGACGCGGCGGCGCGGGTTTCGCCACAGGAATGAAGTGGTCGTTCATCCCTAAACAGTCCGATTCGCCGAAATACATCCTTATTAATGGAGACGAGAGTGAGCCGGCTACGTGCAAAGACCGGCTACTGGTCGAGTACGATCCGCATGCAATCATCGAAGGTGTAATCATCGCGGGGCTGGCGGTAGGCGCCAAGACGGGATTCATCTACCTGCGCGGAGAGTATCGGTATCTGCTCGAGATCATGGAGCGCGCCGTTGCCGACGCCTACGCGAAAGGCTTTCTCGGCAAGAACATCTTCGGCAGCGGACACGACTTCAATATCCTCACGCACACCGGCGCGGGAGCATACGAAGTTGGTGAAGAGTCGGCGCTGATGGAGTCGCTTGAGGGCAAGCGCGGTTTACCTCGACTGAAACCTCCGTTTCCTGCGATCAAAGGTTTGTACGGCGGCCCAACTGTCATAAACAATGTCGAGACCATTGCCACGGTTCCGCCGATTATTTTGAACGGCGGAAAATGGTACGCGGCCTTCGGACCGAATGAGAAGAATGGCGGAACGCGACTAACCTGTCTCACGGGTCACTTCAACAAACCGGGAGTTTACGAACTTCCGCTGGGCTATCCGGCCAACAAGATGATCTATGAAGTTGGCGGCGGCATCCCCAATGGTCGGCAACTAAAAGCGCTGGTCCCGGGTGGCTCATCCACGTTTTTGCTGAATCGGGAAGAAGCTGAATCCGCCACCATGGACTACGACTGGTTTGCCAAGCGCGGCGAGTTCCTGGGTTCCGGTGGCGTGGTCGCCATCGACGATCAAACCTGCATGGTGAAGGTCGCGCTACGCATCATGAAGTTCTATCAGCACGAAAGCTGTGGATGGTGCATTCCCTGTCGCGAGGGCACCGACTGGTTGAAGAAGACGCTGATTCGGTTTCATGCGGGCGCGGGTGCAACAAAGGACATCGACCAAATGCTCTACCTGGCCAACAACATGGCAGGCCGAACCTTTTGTGCGTTAGGCGACGCCGCGGCCTTCCCAACAATTTCGATCGTACAGAAATGGAGAAACGAGTTTGAGCAGCACCTGGGTGGGCGAAGTTGCCCCTTCGAGAAAGTAGGCGATCGGCAGGCAGTGCTAGTGTAGATTGTGCGATTTCGTGATTTGGTGATTTCGCGATTTTGCAATGACGACCCAGCAGGAGCAGTTGAGAGCGCGGACTAAGCGGTTTGCAATTGCTTCCGTCCGGCTTTACCAAGCTTTACCGAAATCGACCGAGGCACAGGTACTGGGAAAACAGCTCCTTCGATCCGGCACCGCCGTTGCGGCCAACTACCGAGCAGTGTGTAGGGCAAGATCAAAAGCAGAGTTCACTGCAAAGATCGGAGTCGTCCTTGGAGGAGGCTGACGAGTCATTATTTTGGTTGGAGCTGATAACCGACTGCGGAATCATGCAGACCGAGAAGCTTTCGCGAATGATGAAGGAGGCTCACGAACTTACGTGCATCTTCTCGGCCGCGCAGCACACGGCTCGATCAAATTTTTCTCATTAAACGGACGGCGAACTACAACAATCGCGAAATTACGAAATCGGGAAATCACAAAATTTCTTCATGGCTGACGTATCCATTACCGTAGACGGCAAGAAGGTCACGGCGCCTGCCGGCACACTGTTGATCGAAGCCTGTAAGAGCGCTGGTATCGAAGTGCCTGCGTTCTGCTACTACCCAGGACTTTCTGTGCAAGGCGCCTGCCGCATGTGTCTGGTGCGCATCGAGAAGATGCCCAAGCTGCAAACTGCGTGCACGGTCCCCATTACCGATGGCATGGTGGTCACGACCGACACTCCCGAAGTGGTACAGGCGCGCAAAGCCACCGTCGAGATTCTCCTGGGCAACCATCCCTTGGATTGTCCTGTGTGCGACGCCGGCGGCGAGTGCGAGCTGCAGGACATGACCTTCACTTACGGCGCGGCGGAATCGCAGTACATGGAGGCCAAGCAGCATGAGCCTGAGCAGCAGTGGTCGCCTGTGGTCTTCTTCGATCGCCCGCGTTGCATTTTGTGCTATCGCTGCGTGCGGGTGTGTGGAGAAGGCATGGACGTGTGGGCGCTCGGCGTTCAGAACCGCGGAGTGACATCGATCATCGCTCCCAACCAGCAGGACCATCTTGAGTGCGAAGAATGCGGCATGTGCATCGATATCTGTCCCGTTGGTGCGCTCACCTCCGGGGCATACCGCTACAAGACGCGGCCTTGGGAAATGAACCATGTCGGCACGATTTGCACGCATTGCGGGGACGGCTGCAAGACCACCCTTGGCGTGCGCCGTTCCAAAGGCGGAATGGAGATCGTGCGCGGCGACAATCGCGACAAAAGCGGCATCAACGGGGATTTCCTGTGCATCAAGGGCCGCTACGCCTTCGACTTCGCCAACTCAGAAGACCGTATCACCCAGCCGCTGCTGCGGCGCGAGGGCCGTCTGGTTCCGGTTTCCTGGGAACAGGCCATCGACCATGTCGCGACGCGCTTTAAGGAGGTTCGCGACGCCCAAGGCGGTAATGCGATCGGCGTCATCGGTTCGAACCGCACGACGAACGAAGAAAATTATCTGCTGCAGAAGTTCGCGCGTTCGGTTTTGGGAACGAATAACATCGACCACCACCGCACTGCGGACTATCCCGGCTTCGCCAAAGCCATCGCCGGAAAGCAGAACATCACCGCCACCCTCCGCGACACGATGACTGCGCCGGCGGTTCTGCTCATCGGCAGCGATCCTACTGAGCAGCATCCGTTACTCGCGTGGAATCTGCGAACAAATCTTCGCATTCACAACGGCCGCATTTATATCGTGAATTCCCGTGATGTTAAGCTGCGCCGCCAGGCTCGCGCCTTCGCGAGGGTCCCTGGCGACGGCGGCGAGAGCTCATTCGTTCGCTATCTTGCCGGCCAGGACAATGGCCGCCAACTCGAGTCTGGCGAGCTGAGCCGTGATGCGCTTACGAAATTCCGCGACCAGCTGAATGACGAAAAAGAACTGATCGTCATCTTCGGTTCCGAGTTGCGCGGGGATGATATTTCCGTCCTGGTGAACTGGGGCTCAAGTCGCGGCGCCAAGTTCATCTGCCTGGGCGACTACGCCAATTCGCGTGGCGCTGCCGACATGGGTCTGTATCCCGACCTGCTCCCCGGCTACACCGCTCTCGATCGCGGTTCCCGATTCACCGAGGAGTACGGAGGTGCGGCTCAGGCTGTCCGCGGTCTGGACATCGGCGGAATGTTCAACGCGGCGGCCAACGGCAAGCTCGGCGCGCTGTACGTCGTAGGATCGAATCCAATCGCACGCTACAACGTCAACCCATTCACGCTGTCCAAAACTTTCGTGGTCGTGCAGGACATGTTCCTTACCGAGACTGCGACGACAGCCGAGGTTGTGCTTCCCGCTGCGAACGCCTATGAAAAAGGTGGGAGCTTTACCAACACGTACGGCGATGTGCAAATGTTGAGAAAGGCCGCCGATGTCGCCGGCGTTCGTCCTGATTTTGAACTCATCGTCCGGATTGCCGACCGCATGGGCGCCGACGTTCGCAAGCTCGTTCCTTTCGGCAAAGGTCTGCGCGCCGATATGGGACAAAGCCGCGGTGCCCAGGCCGGCGAGGCCGATCGTCATCTGGTGTGGCTGGCTGCTCGCAATCTGGAACCGAAACTTAGCCCCTTTGATCCTGAAGCACTGCTCGACGAAATCCAACGCCTGGTACCCGGCTACAATGTTTCGCGGTTGCAGTTGTTCTCCGGCAATGAAGTGCACACGTTCGCTCCGGAGCAGAGTTCGCTGACTGCAGCTTCATCGCCGGAAAGTATCGTTCCGGCCAACGACACGCTATTTACATCCGGCACCCTGGGCCGGTACTCGAACACCCTCAACTCGGTGATCGAGAACCGGCGTGCCGCACCGGCCGAGTCGGAGATTCCGGCCGACTAGCCTTCAGAGCTGCTTCACAAAACTAACGTGAGCCTTACCGCATACATCCTGATCGCCATCATCAAGCTGGCCATTCTGCTTTGGCTTCTGCTAACGGCAGTGGCCTACATCGTGCTGATGGAGCGCAAAGTCATCGCGAGAATGCAGAATCGTTGGGGCCCCACGCGGGTCGGTCCATTCGGCCTTCTGCAACCGCTGGCTGACGGCATTAAGTTCATCCTCAAAGAAGACGTGATTCCCGATAACGTCTATAAGCCGCTCTACGTCGCCGCGCCGATGATCGCGCTCATTCTTTCACTGGTCTCGATCTCGCTGATCCCATTCGGCGGACAGTGGCACATCGGTCACTATCACGTTCCCCTCGAGATGACGGCTTTCTGGACAGGCTCCGGCATTCAGGACATTAATATCGGTCTGCTTATCATCCTGGGAATCACGTCGATCGGCGTCTATGGCGTCGCGCTTTCCGGCTGGTCGTCGAACTCGAAGTACTCGCTGCTGGGTTCTCTTCGGGCCGGCGCGCAGCTCATTAGCTATGAGCTGGCGCTCGGACTCTCGTTGGTGGGAGTGCTGCTGCTTGCAGGCTCGCTCAGCTTGCGGCAGATCGTCGATGGGCAGTCCGGCTCAATTTTCCACTGGAACTTTTTCGGCGGATGGCAGTTCATCGCGTTCTTTATTTACATCATGGCTGCCTATGCCGAGACCAACCGAATTCCGTTTGACTTGCCGGAAGCGGAGACCGAACTTGTCGCCGGCTACCACACCGAATACAGCGCCATGAAATTCGCCATGTTCTTCATGGCGGAATATTGCAACATGGTGACGGTCGCATGCCTCGCCACTCTACTCTTCTTCGGCGGCTGGCATAGCCCATTCGAAGGTCTGGCGCTGCCAGTACCGGACATCTGGCTCGCAATCTCTCCGCTGTTCTGGTTTTTCATCAAGATCTTTGTCTTTATCTTTGTTTATATCTGGATTCGGGCGACGCTGCCCCGGTTCCGCTATGACCAGCTGATGGCGTTCGGCTGGAAGTTTCTGCTGCCGTTGTCGATTGCAAATATCGTGGTAACAAGTTTCGTTTTGGCTGTACGGTCCTAGTTCAGTCGTTTCAAGACGGGAAATGCTCCACTATCTTCTGTTTTTCATTTTCGCGGGAGTGTGCCTGGCAGGCGCGCTGTTCTTTTTGTTCCAGCGTCATCCAGTGAACAGCGCCTTGTCGCTGATCGTGGTCATGGGCTCGCTGGCTGCGCTCTTCCTGATGCTGGGCGCGGAGTTCGTTGCGGCCGTGCAGGTGATCGTCTATGCCGGCGCCGTCATGGTGTTGTTCATCTTCGTGATCATGTTGCTCAATGCGGGAGAAGAGGAGCGCACGCGAGGAAGCAAAGTTGCTCTGATTCTCGGCGTACCCGGACTGATTGTCTTCTTCTGTCTGATGTATTGGACGCTGGCACTGCCGCGCTCGCAGGTAGGACACGTGAGCATCGGGGATTTTTACGTCTCCACGCAGCAGCTTGGCATTGCATTGTTCCGCGAGTTCTTGCTGCCGTTTGAGGTCACGTCGGTGCTGGTATTGATTGCCATTATGGGAGCCGTAGTGCTGGCTCGAAGGGAGCGGCATTGATTCCCTTGTCGTGGTACCTGATTCTCGGAGCGATCCTGTTCGCGATTGGGGTCGCATCGTTTCTTATCAAGCGCAATATCATCACGATCTTTATGTCGATTGAGCTGATGCTCAACGCCGTGAACCTTACCTTCGTGGCTTTCGCCAGCCATTGGCATCAAGTCAGCGGACAAGTGTTTGTCTTCTTTGTCATGGTGGTAGCCGCGGCGGAGGCGGCGGTGGGACTCGCGATCATAATTGCTGTGTTCCGCACGCGTGAGACGCTGAATGTCGATCAGGTGAACCTGCTGAAACTATGAATCCCGCTCCCAATTTCAACCTGTGGGTGATTCCGATCCTGCCGCTGATCGGCTCGGCTATCAACGGCATCTTCGGCAAGCGCTTCCCCAAGAACCTGGTGGCGGCGATCGCGCTCGTCTTCCCCGGCGCGGCGCTGGCTTATGCAATTTGGGTCGTCTCGCAGTTTGCCGGACTTGCACAATCGCAAATTCCACACATCGAGCGTCTGTTCCCATGGATCGAGGCGGGTGGATTCCACGCAGATTACGGCTTCTATCTCGACCAGCTCTCGATAACGATGTTGCTGATCGTTACCGGCATCGGATTTTTGATTCACATCTACTCGGTCGGATACATGGCGGAAGAAGGCGGCTATTACCGCTTCTTCTCATACCTGAACCTGTTCATGTTCTTCATGCTGACGCTGATCCTGGCCCACAGCTATCTGCTGATGTTTGTCGGGTGGGAAGGCGTGGGCCTCGCGTCATATCTGCTGATCGGCTTTTTCTTCCTCAAGCCCTCGGCGGCTCAGGCCGGCAAGAAGGCTTTCATCACCAACCGCATCGGCGACTTTGCGTTTCTCATCGGCATGTTCCAGCTGATCAAGTACTTTCACACGCTGGACTATGACCGCGTATTTCGCGGGATTTCGCAATGGCCGTTCGAAACGCACGTTGGATTTCTTACCGGCACGGCGCTGCTCATGATGTTCGGCGCCACAGGAAAGTCGGCGCAGATTCCCCTCTACGTATGGCTGCCGGACGCGATGGAAGGCCCGACTCCCGTTTCGGCACTCATTCACGCCGCGACCATGGTCACGGCCGGAATCTACATGATCGCGCGCTCGAACATGCTGTTCATGCATGCGCCGATCGCACTGCGCGTGGTTGCGATCATTGGCTGCCTGACGGCGTTCTTCGCCGCGACCATCGGTTTGGTACAGAACGACATCAAGCGCGTGCTCGCCTACTCCACGGTTTCGCAGCTCGGATACATGTTCATGGCTTGCGGCGTCGCGGCATTCTCCGCCGGGATCTTCCACCTGATGACGCACGCGTTCTTTAAAGCTTTGCTCTTCCTCGCTGCCGGTTCTGTGATTCACTCGCTCGGCGGTGAGCAGGACATGCGTCACATGGGAGGTCTGCGCAAAGCCATTCCATGGACTTTCTGGACGATGACGATTGCCACCTTCGCCATCGCCGGCTTCCCTCCCCTGAGCGGCTTCTTCTCCAAGGACGAGATTCTGTGGAAGGCATTCTCTGACCAGACGCACGGTAGTTGGATTTTCTGGCTCATCGGCTGGATCACCGCCGGCCTGACGTCGTTCTACATGTTCCGACTCTGGTTCATGACGTTCTTTGGCGAGCGTCGGCAGCCCGTGCACGATGCGCACGAAGAGCCAAGCGGCGGAGTACACGCGCCGAGTTCCGCTCGTGCCGATTTGGGACATCAGTCCGGCGTTTCGCATGGCTCCGCTCACGGACATGGGGATCACGGTCATGGCGGACACGTGCACGAGAGTCCCTGGGTAATGCTCGGGCCGCTGGTCGTGCTCGCCATCGGCTCCGCCGTTATGGGTTGGGTGGGCATTCCCG
>JAFAUE010000355.1 GCA_019243475.1 Acidobacteriota bacterium
AGGTGAGATGGCCAGGCCTTTCTTGTATTGGTCGATAGCCGCATCGAAATCGGATTTCTGCAGGTACGCGGCGCCGAGATTATTGCGGTAGCTGCTGTCCTTCGGGGCGTAACGGATGGCGGTTTCCATTTCGGGAATGGCTTCATCGGCTTTCCCGGATTGAAGCAGTGCGAGGCCCAGGTTGTTATGCGCCTCGGGATCATTGGGCTGCGCAGCGACAACTGCACGGAAGCATTCGATGGCAGTAGTAATGTCACCAGTTCGCTGAGCCAGGACGCCAAGCCGTGTGCGCAGCGGCATGAAGTCAGGAAGCAACTTGACGGCGTCTTTGTATTCCTTCAACGCGGAGCCGGAGTTCTGCACTCCCTCCAAAACGTTCCCGAGATAATAATGCGCGAGACCATCGTCAGGACTGAGCTGCGAAGCAGATTCCAAGGCAGCTTTGGCGTCAGCCAGCTTCCCATCCTGCAACAGCGCGACTCCCAAATGAAGAAGCGCAGGCTCGTAGCTCGAATTGAGGCTCAGGGCCGCGCGAAACTGATCCTCAGCTGCTGAATAGGCCTTGCTTTGCGCCTGCAGCGAGCCTAGCTCATCGTGGTATTCAGGCTGATTTGGCGCGAGCTCGACAGCCTTACTCATCTCCACGAGTGCTTCTGACGTTTTCTGCTGCGATACGAGTGCCCGCGCCAGAGCTTCATGTGCCTGCGCCTGATTCGGCGCCAGACGGACCGTTATCCGGAACTCGGAAACGGCCTCATCCGTGGTTCCATTCTGGGAAAGGGCCTGGCCGAGATACAGATGTGCAATCGCGAGACTTGGCTTGAGACGAGTCACAGCCCGCAGGTGCTCGACGGCCTCGGAAGCTTTGTGCTGTTGGAGCAGCAGCTGGCCGAGGGCGTTTTGCGCGTCCGCATTTCTCGGATTCGCGGCAATCGCTCGGCGAAAGTCCTGCGCAGCAGATGCTGAATCGCCGTTTTGCATGGCGTTCATACCGGCGCGATAGTCCTTGTCGCTTGCCGAGTCGGCAGTTTGCGCCTGCGGACGAATCAACAGCACCGTTGTGAGGATGCCGGCTCGGATGCAGATGCGCACAGCTGAATTGATTCGAATGGGCAGGAACGACACTATGAGACCAGTTGTGCCCCTAGCTTACGAATGCGGCCGCATGAATGCAACGACTCTTGTCTGCCGACCGACTCTCAGAGTAGCTGCACAAACTGCCATAATGGCTTAAGCAAAGTCTTCCTATTTTTTTCATGCACTCAACGGGTCTCTCTCGTTCACTCGGCCGATGGCGCGCGCTTTTCGCGGCTTTCGCGGCGTTATCTCCGCTGATCTTTTTTGCCTTTTCAGGACGCTGCGCGAGTCAGGCAGCGCCGCAAACTGGGACTCCTCCAACGCGTAGGCAGGTCGCCGATTTCCAGGATGTCGGCGAGCGCGCAGGGTTGAAATTCGAGATCGTGTCTGGCGACAAACAGACGAAGAAGTACATCATCGAGACTACGGGCACCGGCGTTGCCATCTTTGATTACGACAACGATGGTTGGCCGGACATCTTCATCGTGAACGGCACAACACTGGGTCCGCAGGCTGGACAAGCGTCGCCGACCAATCACTTGTTTCATAACAATCACGACGGCACATTCACCGATGTCACCGACGAGGCAGGTCTGCGCTCCAGCGGTTGGGGACAAGGCGTGTGCGCCGGCGACTACGACAACGACGGCTTTGAAGATCTTTACGTGACCTACTACGGCAAGAATCGGCTCTACCATAACGAGGGCAATGGGACTTTCAAAGAGGCAGCCGAGACAGCCGGCGTTTCCGGGAATGGGAAACAGTGGGGAACCGGCTGCGCTTTCGTCGATTATGACCGCGACGGACTGCTCGACATCATGGTCGCTAACTACGTGGACTTTGATCTCGCCACAACTCCGGCTCCTGGACAGGGCACCTCATGCATGTGGAAAGGCGTCGCCGTCATGTGCGGGCCGCGCGGCCTGAAAAGCACGCCAAACGTGCTTTATCACAATCTTGGCCATGGCAAATTCGAAGATGTAAGCAAGAAATCTGGAATAGAGAAGACGTCCGGCCACTATTGCTTCAGTGTGTCGACCCTGGATTTTGATGACGACGGCTGGCCCGACATTTACGTTGCCTGCGACAGCACGCCAAGCATCCTCTATCACAACAATCGCGATGGAACCTTCGCCGATGTCGCTGTTGTTGCCGGAGCCGCTTTCAATGAAGACGGCCGTGAACAGGCCGGGATGGGATCAACAGTAGCCGACTACGACGGCGACGGCCGCCTCGACATCTTCAAGACCAACTTTTCCGACGATAGTTCTACGCTGTACCACAACAACGGCGACGGCACGTTTACCGATGCGACCTACACTGCAGGGCTTGGCCTGCATACGCAATACCTTGGTTGGGGCACGATGTTTTTTGATTTCGACAATGACGGCTGGCCCGATCTGCTGCTGGTGAACGGGCACGTCTATCCCGAAGTGGACAAATACACGCTCGGTTCCGAGTACCAGGAGCCGCGCATTCTCTATCGCAACACCGGCAAGGGAACCTTTGAGGATGTTTCGTCTCAAGCGGGCCCGGCTATCACGCGCAAAGCCTCGGGGCGAGGACTTGCCATCGGGGATCTCTGGAACAACGGGAAGCTCTCGGCTGTGATTACCAATATGGGAGAAGCTCCGAGCCTCCTTGTGAATGAAATGAGTTATCCCAATCACTGGATTGCGGTGCGGACGATTGGCACCAAATCCAATCGCGATGGCATCGGGGCCAAGATCACAATCAAAGCGGGCGGCCGCGTTTTTGTGAATGAAGTGCGCAGCGGCTCCAGCTATAGCTCGTCGAATGACATGCGCTTGCATTTCGGCCTGGGCTCGGCGGCGAAAATAGATTCCCTTGAGGTACGTTGGCCAACCGGTGCGGTGGAGAGCTTCGACGCCAAGCTGGATGCAATCAACAGCATCAAGGAAGGAACCGGCAAAGCACTAAAAGCAGCTGCCGCTCACTGAACCACGAGGTTCGCTAACTTATGTTTTGCCGAACGGATCTTCAAGCGATGGGCTCTGCGGCGTGAACAGCTTCGCTCCATCTTCTGTAATGTGCATGTCGTCTTCGAGGCGCACTCCGAATTCACCGGGAATATAAATTCCCGGCTCATCGCTGAATGTCATATTGGCGCGCAGGGCCAGCGTGTCACCGTGGACAAGATAGGGCCACTCGTGTCCGTCCATGCCGATGCCGTGTCCGACGCGGTGGGTGAAGTAGCGATACCCGGGACCGTATCCCGCGTCGGTAATGACCTTGCGCGCAGCTGCATCCACTGATTGCGCTTCGACTCCAGGCCTGGCCTGCTTGAGCGCGGTGCTCTGCGCCTGATGCACGATGTCGAAGACCTTGCGCATTTTGTCGGTTGGTTTGCCCAGCACGAATGTGCGGCTGATATCCGATTGATATCCCTCGACAGTGCAGCCGTCGTCGATAAGAACGATTGTGCCTTCCTTAATTGTTTGCGGTTTGGCAGAGCCATGCGGAAGCGCAGACGCTTCGCCGACATTCACGCTCGCTTCGCCGCGGAATCCAAGTCTTCCGTAAGCCGCGGCAATAAGGTTGGCGAAGTCATACTGCGTCATGCCTTCCTGCAGAGCGTGATATACCGCTTCGTAGGCTTGCAGCGTGACTTCATTCGCAAGCTGCATCAGCTCGAGCTCGTGCGGAGTCTTGATCATCCGACAGCCCGCAGTCACTGGAGTGGCGCTGGCCACACTTACTTGCGGCGCGGCTTTGGCGATGCCGTCGCTGAAGACAAAGGGCGTTCGCTCCTCGATCCCTAGGCGGCCGCCGACGATCCCGCGGTCTTTCAGTCCCCGAGCTAAGACTTGGTATGGATCGACGTCTTCTTCCCAAGTGCGCACATCAGGATTGCTTCCACCCGGTCCATTGGCAATCTGCTCACGCGCACGTCCATTTTCAAATGCCGGACACACATAAAACGGCTCGCCTTTGGCCGGAAGCACAGCCGCGAATAGTCGCTCGCTGTTGCCCCAATGAATGTTGGTGAAGTAAAGCAGCGACGTTCCGCCCGCCATGACAATCGCGTCGAGGTGGTTGTCGCGCATGAGCTGCCGCGCGCGTTCCATCCGCTGCTGGCGCCCTTCAAGCGTGATTGGTTTGGCTTCGCCCTTGCGCGATTGCAGCTTGGCGATCGACGGCGGCAGGCTGGAGGCGCTGTTTTCCTGTCATAGAGCGCTGTGCGGAATCAAGGCCGCGCCGGCTCCGAATGAAGCGAGCTTAGTAAAGTCTCGACGGTTAATCATTTGGAAGCGGAATTATAGGGGAAGACAGGGAGAGGTCACAGGGAGCAGGTGAAGCACACGAAATTCAGACCCTCCGGCGAATACGGCGAATCATGTGACGCTTTGCGCGAGTCACAACGGAAGAACAAAGAATCCCGCTGGCCCTTTTGCAGGATTATCATTCGCTATCGCGAACGGTCCTGAACAGCGGCAGATTGTTCCACGTGGAACATGTTGTGCGTTGCGATGCGGAACTAATCGGCTAACGGTTTGCAGATTCCAGTCGGCCTATCGCTGGCAATGACCGATTGTTCCACGTGGAACACTGTCGCACCGGCCGTGGCAACGGTCGCGCTTTGAACAGGCTTAGCGTATGTTGACTGCCTTGCCCATTCGCTATCGCGAACGGTTCTGAACGGCGCCAGATTGTTCCACGTGGAACATTTTGTGCGCCGCGCTGCAGAAACTAATCGGCTCAGGGTTTGCCAAGACTCCAGTCACTGAGTCGCTGGCAATGGCCGGATTGTTCCACGTGGAACAGTGCCGGAATCAGCCCTGGCACGGGCGGGCAGGTTTCTAACATGCTTAGCCTATGTTGACTGCCTTACCCATTCGCTATCGCGAACGGTTCTGAACGGCGCCCGATTGTTCCACGTGGAACATTTTATGCGCTGCGATGCAGAAACTAATCGGCTTACGGTTTGCCAGGATTCCAGTCGTCGTGTCGCTGGCAATGGCGGATTGTTCCACGTGGAACACTGCCGGAATCAGCCCCGGCACCGGGCGGGCAGGTTTCTAACATGCTTAGCCTATGTTGACTGCCTTACCCATT
>JAFAUE010000059.1 GCA_019243475.1 Acidobacteriota bacterium
CGAATCTTTGAGGCAGTGGAAGATCTGCCTGCGCCTCCGCTCAGTCACTTGAATCAAATTGAAATCGCTCCTGAAGAGCCAAGCGATCTGAAGTTAGGGGAATTGGAGCTACCAATCCACAGTGCGCCGATTGGCGCGCGCGTCTACGCTGCTGGGGTGGACGCTGCCGTCATGATCGCGGCCATCGCGCTGTTCTCCGCATCCGCTGGATGTTTCGTGAATTCATTGCCAATGAGCAAGCCGCTTTTAGCGAGTGGGACGGTAGCAGTATTCATCATCTTGACCACCTACTATCTGCTGTCCTTATGCCTGCGCTGCGCCACGCCCGGGATGCACGCTTCCGGCATGTCTATTGTGACTTTCGCCGGCTCTGCGCCGTCTCGCCTGAAACTCGGATGCCGGGCGCTTGCAACTGTCCTGTCACTGGCTGCCCTTGGCATGGGCTTTGCCTGGTCGCTGATCGATGACGATCAGCTCTGCTGGCACGATCGCATTACCCATACCTATCTCACTCCCAAAATCCAGTAGCCGGAACCCGCTTCGTGGAAGTGGTGTCTATGCCTGCCATATGCTCGAAGCGCGCAAGCTGACAAAACGCTACGCTGCGATCCCTGTCGTCCAAAATGTGAGCTTCACTATCCATCCTGGCGAGATTCTTGGTTACCTCGGCCCGAATGGCTCCGGCAAGAGCACGACAGTGAAGATGATCACTGGGCTGATCGAACCGTCTGAAGGTGAATTGTGGTTTCGCGGTGAGAGCGTACTCAAGAATCGTCTTTGGTTCAGCAAGCAATTCGGTTACGTGCCAGAGGAGCCGCACCTCTACACGCATCTGACAGGACGCGAATATCTCCAACTTGTCGGTCGCTTGCGCAGCATGGAAAAGAGCGCTCTGGAACGAAAGATCGATTCGCTGCTCGACTTGTTCGGTCTGGCGGATTTCCGCGACACGCAAATGTCGTTCTACTCAAAAGGGATGCGGCAGAAGGTCCTGCTTTCCGCCGCACTGCTGCACGACCCTCCGGTCTTAATTCTTGACGAACCTTTTTCCGGATTGGACGTCACCGCTGCACTGGTGTTTCGCACGCTGCTGCAGGCACTTGCCGCCGAAGGCAAGATGATCCTCTACAGCTCACACGTGCTTGAAGTGGTGGAGAAAGTATGCTCCGAAGTGCTGATTCTCCATCGAGGATGCGTTGTCGCCCACGATTCGGTTGCCCGACTGCGGGATCTGCGTTCCTCTGCTTCGCTCGAAGATGTGTTCTCCCAGCTCGTGATGCACGAAGATGCGAGCGCTGTCGCGTCGCAGATGATTGCGGTTATGCGAGGGTGAGATGCGCGTGCGAGAACGCTTCGCGAACTGGATGCAGGAAACTCACGGTCCTCTTTTTGAGTTACACCGGCATTATGCGCGCCAGCTCTTCGTCAGCGATCTCGTAAGTTCTCCCGACGATCTCCGCCGAGTTGTCATCACCGCACTCGCTGCGGTTGCCTCCCTGGGTTTCCTGGTCCCAAAGATGTATTACAAGAAATATGAATATCTGGCGCTGGGGCCTTATCCCGACTTGTATCGGCGCGCTATCTATGCCGACCAGGCCTTTTTTATAGCAATCACGATGCTCGGTATCGCTGCTCTGGTCACGTTCCGTTGGGATTCATTGTTCCCAAACCGGGAAGACTACCTGATCTTGCGGCCGCTTCCGCTCAAGCTCTCGCAAATCTACTTCGCCAAGCTGAGCACTCTTTCGGCTCTGGTTCTGCTCGTCATCGCGCTGCTTACAATTCCCTGTGCGATCTCATTCGCCTCGGTGATCTCGGGAGCGCATGATCTTGCGCCCTCGTGGCGGGAGGCTGGCGCACAGACTATCGCAGCGTTTTTTGCCGGTGTTTTCGTACTCTTTGCTCTAGCTTTGTTGCAGACCATTCTCATGAATCTGTTGCCGCTGCGATGGTTCGCGCGTGCTTCAGCTTCTCTCCAGTCGTTGTTGATTGGAGCAGTGCTTTGTTTCGTGCCCTGGGCCGTGCAACTGCCCAATGCCGTGCAGATGATCGACCTGCGGCCGCAATGGAGCGCAGCCGTGCCCCCTGTTTGGTACCTGTGTCTCTACGAGAGGCTTCTGGGCCGCGCCAATTCGTACGACCGCGCTCTCGCCGAACGCGCTATGCTCGCCTCACTGCTCGTATTTGCAGGCACCCTCCTCGTCAGTGGGATATTTCATCGGAGATACGCGAAGCGCGTCTTCGAGTCCGACGTTCCGTTAAGCCGGTCGCGGCTCCGGTTCATCGAACGTCTGGCAGAGAAGCTGGCCGGCAGCCCTCGGGAAGCCGGTATCTTGGTTTTTGCGCTGCGTTCGCTGGAGCGCATGAAGCAGCACCGCATGGTGCGTTTGATGTATGCAGGCGTGGGCTGCGCCCTGGTGCTCGAGAGCGGCATTGGATTGGTTCTCAGCGGGGCCTTCAATCATGGTCACATCCAGCGCGGCGGAGCACTGGACGCTGCCTTCGCGCTGCCCATCCTGCTGTTCTTCTTTCTGTTTACTGGATTGCGCTACTGTTTTCGCCTGCCGGTCGATGTCCGCGCCAATTGGATTTTCCGGCTCACAGCCCCCGACGCCATTTTGGAACGGGAACGCGCGCTCCGTTTGCTGTACGTTGGGCTTGCGTTGATTCCGGCTCTAGCCTGCACAACTCCCTTCCTATTCGTGGTGGTGGTTCGTTGGAAAGCTGCTTACGGCCTGGCGTTCGCGGGCCTCCTGGCGATGCTGCTGGTCGAGCATGAACTCCAGAACAGCGACAACATTCCGCTCACGTGTTCGTATCTTCCGGGCAAGCGCAATATTCTGCACACCGGAATCATTTACTGGACGACCGTCTTCTTACTGACCACTTTGCTCACCGTATTCGAAGGCATAGGAGCTGCCAACCCAATTCGCGCGCTACTCGTTCTTCTTTTGCTCGCGTGTGTGTATTGGAGAAAGCAGAAAAAGGAACTTGTGGCGGCTCCTGTCATCCGGTTCGACGATATCGCTGAGCCTGCAGTCGCTACGCTTGGGCTCTTAGGCGAGTGACAGTAATCTCGCGTCAAAGTCGCCACTTGTGGGCAGCCGGCTTCAGGTTCGGCGCAGCAGAGCAGCACTCCTCCGTACACTTTGGCAATTGCCATAAACTGCTATCCGGAATGCGATAGGCTAATGTGTTCGAGGTCGCATGGACGATCCTTTTGCTCCCGGCAGCGTTGTCATCGTCACGCTGAATGTGCCGCGCGAGAAGTTTTGGGGAATACTGCTGGCGCTTTCTCCGGCAGGAGCGAGTCTGCGTGGCATCGATTTGAACTCCATCGACGACTTCGCCCGCCAAGTGCGCGAAGGCGATCAGGTGAATGCCAACGTCGTCTTCTTCCCCATGCATCGCATCGAGCGCATCGAATGCGATGCTCGCAACGGCGAGATCCCGTCCTTGCAAGAGCGCTTTGAGAACAAGGCAGGACGTGCCTTCGCCCTGCTGGCCTAGCCGACCTAAGCGGTAGCTGCCATCGTCTTGGCAGCTTCTGCTGCTCGTGGACGAAGCTTTCGCCGCGCCGGCCTTTCAATGCCGGCGTAGATGCCGAGCGAAACCGCGACCACGAGCGTGAGGCACATAGCCAGTCCCAGAAAATTCGCGTTCCTCAAGGCTCCTTTATTGTCGTGAAAGAACGGAAACACGAAGTTGGCATGGATCAGGTACATGCTGTAGCTGGCTTCGCCAAGCAGCACAAGCGGTCGTGCTTCCAAAATGGCACTCCAACGTGGACGCAGGGCAATACCGTACACAATCGCGGTGAACGCAGGCGACAACAGCGCGGTGTGAATCACAGCGTATGGCAGCTTGGCAGCAAGCGCTGCCACAATTGCAATCATCGCCGCGCCGGTGGCGACAAAAGGTAGAGCCTTGCTTCGTTCCGATCTGTGCTTGAGGAAAAGGAATCCGGCAGCCATTCCCATAAGGAACTCCGGCAGGCGAGCTAGGGGGAAAAATTTCACTACGTTCATCCAGCCGGTGTAAACATCCGCGCCGGGATGCAAAAGGCCATCCGGCCGCAAGACGGTGTAGCCAAGTGAAATCGCGTTGCTCGCAAGCCAGCACAGCGCAATGCTCAGCAGTAGGCCCCGCCGCGACAGACGACCAACTCTGCCCAGCAGCCACGGAAAAATTGCATAAAAGAAAGCTTCTACCGAAAGACTCCATCCGACCGAGTTCCACGATAGTGCTGCCGGCGGTATCCAGGACTGAAGAAGCAGAATTTCGAATAGAGCGGCCATCTTGGCGTGAGCGGCCTGAAATGCCAGGAAGGGAAGCTTGATTTCGGCGAAGTGGAAGACGCCCCATAAAAAGAAGGGCAACGTCAATAGCAGCGAAAAAGCATATGCGGGATACACGCGCGCAAATCGCGCCTGCCAGAAGTTTTTCGCATTCATCGGCCGTCCGGCATAGGTGTAAACGAGGATGAAACCGGACAAGACGAAGAAGAAGCTGACTCCTACGTAGCCGATGGACGAAATTCTCTGAAACCAAAGCGGGCCGAAGATCGCTCCCATTGCGCCGATGTGGAACAAAAACACGTGAAAGGCAGCGAAGAAACGCAGAGAAGTCAGCGCAGGAAGGCGGTCGCGATTGGAGTCGTTCAGCACTGGCAACCTATACGTGGGCCGAGGTCGCGGCGGTTCCGCAATTTGGAAAGCAATCTAACGGTTTGCCAGGACTGGTTCGACGGAAGCGTTCGCCTCTCGCGCCGGCTCCTCTGAGCTGATGTGCGCTTCTTCCCATAGCGACCGGTCGCGCAGCAGTCGGGAGACCAAGGCAGTGTGCATCGCGTGTCCGGCACGATTGGCAACTACTCGCCCAAGAATGCGGTGGCCAAGCAGGGCTAGATCGCCGATCAAATCAAGGATTTTATGGCGAACAAACTCGTCCGGAAAACGCAGCGGTCCGTTCTTGACTCCTGTGTCGGTGAGCACAATGGCATTCTCTTCCGATGCGCCACGAATCAGTCCCATGTTGCGAAGAGCGCGTTCGTCCCGCAAGAACCCGAAGGTGCGGGCCGGTGCGATCTGGCGCTCGTAGGCATTGCCGCTCAGGTCCAGTTCGAAGGTTTGCAGGCCAATCGGCCGAGGAAAGTCGATTGTGTAAGACACCGAATAGCGTTCGGCAGGATACACGGCCAGGAACTTATCTCCCTCGCTGAGCTCAACCGGCTGAACAATGCGCCAATAGACTCGATGCCGCCGCTGGCGCTTACTGCCTACGCGATGAATGGCATCGAGAAAAGGCTTAGCGCTGCCGTCGAGGATGGGAAGCTCGAGCTGATCGAGTTCCAAAATGGCATTGTCGATTCCGGCGCCCATGAGCGCTGACAACGCGTGTTCGGTCGTCGAGATGAGCACACCGCGCTTCATCAGGCTGGTGGCATAGCTCACTCTGGCGACATTGCGGCCGACGGCCTCGATGGTGAAGCCGTCGAGATCCGCTCGGCGAAAGCATATGCCGGTTCCAGCGGGCGCAGGCAAAATGCGCAAATTGACCGCTGCTCCGCTATGAAGGCCAACGCCGTTGAAGCTGATCGCTTCCCGGATTGTCTGCTCTTGCAACAAAATCGCGCGCTTGTAAGCTGCTGGTAATTAACAGCATACCGCTGTCTCCTTGCCGCTGGATGTGGCAAATAGGAGACACTTTCTGGCCAAATGAACGCGCTGTTACAGAGCTTAGGAAGCCTGGCTACTTTTTCTTTGAGTTTTTCGAAAATGAGGTCGGCGGCACGAACAGGCTGTCGGAGAGGTTCTGGTTGTAGATGACCTTGGTTAAGAATCGCTGGGAGATCATCTCGTCATTTTTCATGCGAGTGACCACAAATGCCGTCTGAATGCCCTGCACTACGCGATACTCGGAATAGACATCTGCGTAGGTGTCCTTGTCCTTGTATTTCGGGTCGCGCACAGTGAAGCTCTTGCGCACCGGCAGGTGATTGAATTCGTCGATACTGAAGGTCTCCTGCTGGTCATTCGCATTTGCTACGGTCACGTTTTCTACCTGATGGTTGTCCATGAAGCCGGTACCCTCGTAGAAGAGGGCCGTGCCCGGAGCGTTCAACCAGTTCCGAAGCACTTTTTCCATTGAATATGCATCGCGCAGATTGTATTCGCGGTTCGCCTCGTCATCTTCAGGCTTCGTGCCCTGATAAGTCGTTTCAGTTCCACGCCCGCCGTTGTGGATCACGATCCAGTCGCGTTGCTTAGTGAGCTCAACTCGTTCCCTATCTGGGAACTTATAAAAACGCCAGAATGGCGCGGTGCCGCCGGTAGGATTGCCATGATAGAAGCCATTGGTGCGGCCGTCCTGCTCGACGTCGGTGAAGTGCATGTAGGCGTCGCCCCCAAGCGCCTGGATCATTTGATCGATTAGTTGCCTGGCTTTGGCGGCGTTAGGGTCGGCAGCGTTGGGCGACGCAGTTGCCGACTGTGCCGGACTGTCATTGCTTGCGGGATTCTGCGCCCCTGCGGCAAGCGTCAGGCACATAGATAAAAGCAGAAGTCGCATGGCACTATGCTACGACTCAAATCCCTCAACCGGCCAGCACAGCGCCGCCGTTTACATTCAGAATCTCACCTGTAATGAATCCGGCATGCTCTGTGCACAAGAAGAGGATCGGAGCCGCGATCTCCTCGGGAGTGCCTATCCTGCCGAGCGGGATGGTAGCGAAGACGCGATCGCGAATCTTCGGATCGGCCATCGCCGGAGCGGACATGTCCGTGGCAACCCAACCCGGCGCTACGCAGTTCACGTAAATTCCATCGCGTGCCAGTTCCGTGCTCAAACCTTTCACCATGCTGATCACCGCCCCCTTCGTAGCTGCGTAGTCGCAGTGAAAGGCTTCGCCTCGCTGACCCGCCGTCGAGCTGATGATCACAATGCGCCCGGCAACATGAGAACGGTCGTTTATTGTTTGTCGCTTCATTTGCGCAACGCTGTGTTTAATGAGACCGAAAACACTGTCCAGATTTGTGCCAATCGTTTGGCGCCATTGCTGCTCCGCCATCTGGTCGATAGCGACATCTTCCGGCGGCCAGATGCCGTGATTCACCACCAGCAAGTCCAGTCTCCCAAACGTCGCGACCGTTGCCCGTATCAATCCTTCTGCGCCGGCTAATGACGAGAGGTCGGCCTGAATCGCCGAGCAGCGATCGCCCCCGCACTCTGCCACCACAGCATTCGCCGTTTGGCTGGCCTTCTGGTAGCTGAACGTGACTTGCGCGCCAGGCGAGCAAAACATCCTTACTGCGGCGGCGCCGATGCCGCGCGACCCGCCGGTGATGAGAGCCACTTTGCCGGTTAAGGAAAGGGAAACTCCATGTGTGGACGCAGGCATGCTAAAGGAGAGCGATGACTTCAATTTCAACCAACGAGTCCTTTGGAAGGCGAGCCACCTCGACCGTCGATCGAGCCGGCGGAATCTTCCCGCCGCCGGAAAAGAAGCGAGCGTAAGTTTCGTTCATTTTGGCAAAGTCGTTCATGTCTTTGAGGAAGACCGTGGTTTTGACGACTTTCTCGGAGCTGGTCCCGGCGGCGCTCAGGACAGCCGAGATGTTCTTCAGCACCTGCTC
>JAFAUE010000164.1 GCA_019243475.1 Acidobacteriota bacterium
CGGTGACCGTGATCTTTTCAAAAACGATGTTCGCGCCCTTGAGCCGGTCGGTCTTGGCCTCGATGTAACCGTGCTCCTGGGTGATCTGCGCGCCCATCTTTTCGAGACCTTTTATATGCAGGTCGATGGGACGAGCGCCGATGGCGCATCCGCCGGGAAGCGAAACTCGCGCGATCCCCATGCGGGCCACGAGAGGTCCTAGCACGAGAGTGGAGGCGCGCATCGTCTTTACCAGTTCGTACTTCGCTTCCGGCGTGCTGAGATTGCGGCAGCAGATGCTGGTGCGGTGATGAGCGCGTCCGTATCCGAGTTCGACCTCGGCGCCCATTGACTCGAGCAGCTTGCGCTCCGTCTGGATGTCGCGCACGTCGGGAATGCCTTCGAGAATGACCGGTTCTTCCGTGAGAATGGCCGCAGCCATCGCCGGCAATGCCGCGTTCTTCGCGCCGCTGACGCGCACCGTTCCGATGAGGGGATTACCACCGCGAATTACAAACTTGTCCATTTTTCGTGAATTCCTGACCGCTTCTGATGCGGGACTCTTCTTGCTTGCCGCAAGCTCAGACTCAACCGCGTTTAGATCTGTTTCCGGGACCGCTGCATTAGATGACTCGGCTCGACGAAGAGCTTCGGCGTCGTGTATGCGCGGAATTCGGTCTTTCGATTTTACCCGCATACATCTACCGCCACATCCACTGTTCACCTCAAGAGAGGTGACTCTTTTGAGCCGGAAGGATTAGAACTTCCGGAGTTCGATGGCCTTGCGCACGTTTCCGCGCGCAGCTTTGAGTCGTTTGGCCGCTTCCGCTTTCTTGATGCCTGCCTTCAACATGATGAGCGCGACAGGAACGCTGTCGCCGGATTTCTTGAGCGTTGCTCTTGCCGTCTCGCGATCTACATTGGCCGCGCTGCTCAGAATCGTGATGGCGCGCTCCAGCAGCTTGTGGTTCTTCAAACTCACGTTCACCATCAGGTTGCGGTAGACGTAACCCAGTCGCGTCATGGCGCCGGTAGTGAGCATGTTGAGGATCATCTTCTGCGAGGTTCCGGCCTTCATGCGCGTGGAACCCGAGAGCACCTCAGGACCCACTTCGGCCGTAATCGCAATGTCGGCTGCGCGAGCCAGTGGCGAATCAGCATTGCAGGAGATGCCAATCGTCCTGGCTCCTTTTTTCTTCGCGTATTCCACGGCCGCGATGGTGTACGGAGTGCGTCCGCTGGCAGCGAGGCCGGCGACGACGTCCTTTTTCGTGGGCCGCAGACGGGCGAGATCGCGGCGGCCAAGGTCTTCAGAGTCCTCGTTGGCTTCAACGGCGCGGCCCAATGCCCTTTCGCCCCCGGCCACGATGAATTGCACCTGCCGGGGATCGGTGCTGAAGGTGGGCGGACATTCCGTCGCATCGAGCGCAGCAATGCGTCCGCTGGTACCCGCGCCAACGTAAATCAGACGCCCGCCGCGCGACAGCGAGTCAGCGACTGCGTCGATCGCTTCAGCGATTTGCGGCAACGATTCCGCCACCGCCGGCGCCACTTTGGCGTCTTCGCGATTGATGATCGTGGCTATCTCAAGTGCCGATTTGGTATCCAGAGCCTCAGATTCGAGGTTCTGCTGCTCAGTGGAAAGAGAATGGAGTGCCGTGGGGGACATGAAAGGTACTCAGGAAGTGTAAGACACAATGCCGACTTTCGCCTGCCCAGGTGGACCGCCGTCATTTGCAACTGGTCAGCGCGCGTTCTGCCCTAAAAGTTCTTCCATGATTGCGTCGTGAAAAGCCGGCCGAATCTTCTTGATGGCCTGCGATTCCCTGTGCGGCCATGTGCGATTGGTTAGAAGAGCGATTGCGATTTGCCGTTCGGCGTCGATCCAAAGTGAAGTGCCTGTGTAACCGAGGTGCCCAAAAGAATGCTGCGAAAAATATTTTCCCGACTGCGAGGGAGAAGACGGCGTGTCCCAGCCAAGCGCACGCGAGCTGCCCGGCGGAGGCTGACGCTCTGCAAACAGCGCAACCGTCTCCGGTCGGAACAAAGCTGGGCCAGAACCCAGTAGGCACTTCGAAAATTTCATGAGATCGGTTGTGTTGGAGAACAATCCAGCGTGTCCGGCGACGCCTCCCATCACGCTTGCGTTTTCGTCATGCACTTCTCCTTGCACAATTCGCTTGCGAAAGCTTTGATCCTCTACTGTCGGAGGAATGTCGGTCCGCCTTCCGGATGCAGGATTAAAGAAGGTGCATTTCATTCCCAACGGCTGGAATATCTCGCGCGAGCAGAAGGAATCGAGAGCTTCTCCAGCGAGCCGCTGCAAGATCTCTCCCAGAAGAATGAAGCCGATGTCGCTGTACTCGGCTCGAGTGCCCGGCTCCGCCTCAAGCGGACATCCCATAGCAAGTGGTATGAGTTCAGCCCGAGTACGTGCGCGTTCGAACAGCCTGACGTAAGCAGGTAATCCCGATGAATGGACGAGCAGCATTGCTACCGTGACGCGCTCTCGACGCAAACCCTCGCTTTGGAATGCAGGCAGCAGCTCGATGACACGCTGTTGCAGATCCAGCTTGCCGCGGTCGTACAAGAGCATCGCCATCGCGGTGGTCGCGACCACTTTTGTGACCGAGGCGAGATCGAAGATGGTCGTCAGCGTAACGCCGGGCGCGTCGTCGTCGTAGGTGAAATGTCCGACAGCTCCCTGCAAAACCGCCTCGTTCTTGTGCAGAACCGCGAAGGCTGCTCCGGGAAAAGCACGCTCTTCGACGCCCGCGGCGAGCACGGCAAGAGCACTGCGTCCTGAATAACCCGGCGCACGGCGGACAGCGGAGACAGCCGCATGACCAATCACCTCGAACCGATGCGCCTGCGGAGGTTTGGACATGTGTTGAGTGTAAAAGCTCGGTGAGAGTTAAAGAACTTGATGAAGGCTGCGATCGTACGGTTACTTTAGTGCCTGCTCCCTTTGATTTAAGGTTTGGATGTTGCGAATTTGGTGACTATTAAGGGTTTCGCCCATTTGATACCCCTTTTCATTGTGGTACTCTCCCTCTTGAATCCGTCCGGAAAAGTCAAGCAATAAGCGTGTCCCCCAAATCAAAAAACGAGAGCTACATTCAGTACGTCACCGTCACTTATCGCAGCGTGGTGCTGATGGTTCTCGGAGCGCTGATGCTGGTCGGCATCAGCTGCTATTTCATCTTTCCTACTCAAGCGAAATCGCTGTTGAACATGCTGACGGAGAGCCTTGCTAACGTCGGCATCGGTTCCGGACCTGCCAAGGGACAAACGAAAGACACGGGACAGCAGCAAGCCCATTTCACGAACTTGGACGGCACTGTGCGCGTGAAGCGTGCCAATAGCCCTTCCTGGCAAAACGCCAGTTACGATCTTCCGCTGACTAAGGGCGACGTAGTTCAAACCGGTCCCGAAGGCATCGCGAAAGTGGTCTTCGCCGACGGCACGAACTACACCATTAAACAGGACTCGCTGATTGTCATCGAGGATAACTCGACCAACGAAGCTCAACAGACGCAGGTGGCGGTGCAAGTGACCACCGGAACGGTTGATCTAAACACCGCGACCTATTCGCAGGGCTCCAGTTCTCGCGTAACCATCGCCGGCGCTACCGCGAATTTCGCGCCGGAAAGCTCGGCGCAAGTTCACAACAACAACGCGAGCAACGAACATTCCATTTTGGTAAAGCAAGGTTCGGGCGAAGTGGCCCGTAACGGCGAAACAGTTCGCCTGGGCAGCTACGAAGCGGTGTCATTCAAGGCCGAAGACGTAAAGATGACGCGCCTCAAGGAAGTCGGTCCGCCTACATTGATTGCTCCGGCAAACGTGGCGATCTTCGGCTCCGAAGAAGCCGCGCAGCTCAACTTCTCCTGGACGCCGATGCAGAACACAAAGGCGTATCACGTGAAGGTTTCAAAGAATCCATACTTCACCCAACTTGCCGAAGACAAGGTTGTGAACGGCTCGCAGATGAAGCTGTCCGGATTGCCGGAGGGCGCTTATTACTGGCTGGTGCAGTCGGTGGACGGCCAGGGCAAGGAATCGATCGAAAGCGAACACAATAAGTTCACCATCATCTCCAAGGCGGCGAGCGCCGGAGTCGGACTTGAAATTGACCCGCTCGTGCAGCACGGGCACGTAATCGAAATCAAAGGCAAGACCGACCCCGCGGCGCGTGTCATGGTCAACGGCGAAGAGGTTCCCGTGGTCGGCGGGGATGGGACCTTCCGTTACTACACTCCGCCGCTGCCGCAGGGCGAAAATGTAATCACAGTCACGGCCCAAAACAGCAAAGGCGGGGTCAACACCCAGACCAAGAAGATCGTCGTGCAATAGGTCCAGGTTTTCGTTTCGCGCTGCGCAGTCCCTTTGCGATTTGGGAGCAGCGGAAATTCAAGAAGGAAAGAGTTTCATTCATGTCGTCGAACGGCTTTCACTCGCAAAATTCGCGCACGCACAACGTGCGTTCTCTCTTCAGCATGTTCTCGAGCGATCTGGCGATCGATCTCGGCACAGCCAACACGCTGGTGTACGCCAAAGGCAAAGGCATCGTGGTGAACGAGCCTTCCATCGTGGCCATCAACAAGAACACCGGCGAAGTGGAGGCGGTCGGCAAGGAAGCCAAGGAGATGCTGGGCCGCACGCCGGGAAACATCGTCGCCATCAAGCCAATGAAGGACGGC
>JAFAUE010000325.1 GCA_019243475.1 Acidobacteriota bacterium
GCGCCCACGTCTACCCCTTCGAGCCCCGAACCCCACTGCTGGATCAGCCGTGGGCGCACTCGATCCATTACCGTCGCGTCAATGCGAAACATCATCGGAATCAGAACATCTGCGGCCTCTCCCATCGCCCGTCTGTCGGTCGCGACATAGATCTCGTCATCCGGCAACCGTGCCTGTAGCAACGTGCGCGCAGATCGAAATGTGTCGCCGCAAAAGATAATCCGCATACGTCCGATCCGGAAAAAGCTCGAAATCCCTTTATCGGATTCCTACCTGTCCGGCTACCGAGCCGATCAATTGCCGAGAGTCATAGCCCACGCCACCTTTGAAGACAATCTCACCCTTCTCGATGTTGTCAATGTCGTTCGCGAGATCGCCTTTGACGAGGACGATGTCGGCTTGCTTGTTGGGTTCAAGAGATCCGATTCTGTTGTCCACTTTCAGGAACTTCGCCCCATTGAGGGTAGCAATTCGGATTGCCTCGACGGGAGACAAACCAGCTTCTACTAGCAGCTCCAGCTCTCTCTGGTCTCCAAAGCCTGCCACGTTGGCCCCCAGTACGGCGTCAGATCCGGCCAGCAACAGGCCTCCTGCGTGAACGAATGCCAGTTCGAACTCCATTTCCTTTCGCGTCATCATTCTGTATCGTCGAATTCGATGGGCGGTTGCGCTGCTGTCTTTCTGGCTCTCCCTAATCATTCGGCTTACTTTGGCGAAGTAAGCCTGGCGCGCCGCGGGCGATAGTACAGCCAATACCCGTTCGGGCGCTCTCTTGCGTGGCGGAATGAACTCTTCCCACACCGGCAGGGTGGAGGTGATTGCGACATGATGCTCAACCAGAATTTTGATCATCGCCTGAATCTGCTCGCCATGGACGTCCATGTCCGCTGCCGACGCATTGAATTGTTCAGGACAAACATCCGGCTTTTTAGTGGCAATGAACTCCGTGTCCACAAACAGGCCATGCTCGATGCCATCTACTCCGATCTCGGCGGCTTCACGAAATCCGATCGAGCAGAAGTGTCCAGTAATGGTGAGGCCTCGTGCGTGAGCGGCTTCCACCGCTGCATGCAATTCATCACGCGTTATATCGGTATAGGCCTTGAATGACGTTACGCCTTCGTCCGCCCAATAATTGACTAGTCGTCTCGCATCATCGGGTCCAGTGAGTTTGTGCAGTTGTATGAGTGGAAATGATGAATCCACGAGATACGGCCCTGTCACGTTCATCTTGGGACCGATCAGTGCTCCCGACTCTACGGCTTTCTTGATTTCCAGGTCCGTGTACGGCTCGAACGCCCCCGTGGTGCGAATGGTTGTCACGCCCGCAGCCAGAAACAATCGCGGAAAACTGAATGGCATGTCATAAGCCAGTACACCGTCACCGCGGAAGTAATTCACCGAATAAAACAAGTGATCATGCATACCTACCAGTCCGGGGAGGGCTGAGTATCCGCGGAAATCCATCAGCCTAGCTTCGGGTGGTGTGGGCAGCGATTGACTGTTGCCCATAGCCACGATGCGGCCATGGTCGATCAGAATCGTCTGGTCGCGCTTGACTGGTCCCCCCGTACCATCGATTACTTCCAAATGAGTCAGCGCCACCACTGGTTCATCTACGCGAATGAAGTCACGGGTAGCAGATGGTAGGCCGCTCTTCTGCTGTGCACTCGCCAGCGCCGACAATAACAGGAGCGCGGATGTTATCAGCCGGGTCAACGCTGTTGCTCCGCTAGCACCTTCGCGATGCCGTCCATGCAGCGATTCCATCCGCGCTCGTGGGCACGACGGGCAGCTTCGGTTTGAAATCCTGTTTGCGTGAGAACAAGAGTGGTATTGGCTCCTCGGCTAAGGAACCGAATCGTCACTAGAGTCGAGCCATGTAGTTCGACTTCGGGAATGGGCAACGAGTCCCATTCCCACGTAAACACGAGCCAGAGTGACGGCTGGAACACGCGATATGTCCCATGAAAGCTGAAGACTTCTACGTCATTGCCGTCACTGGCCAGCTTCCAACAGAACATTCCCGCGGCCTTTACCTCAACGAGCGGATCGGAGATCCAGTGCACCGCGGCCCCATAAATGAACCACTGCTTGATGGCCGCGGTATTCGTCCAGGCCCCAAAGGCCGCTTCAGCGGATGCCGTAAACGTCCGCGCGATCCTGAGCTGCCGGTTGCTTGAAGCTGCGCAATGTGCGTAGCTCAACAACAGGAAGCCAACCGTGACAAAGTAGAATCGGCCTCTCACGTGGAAAGAAATTATTGAAGGCTTGACGGAAGCAGTCAATCGCTTTTTCAATAGGTTGAAAACCGCTAAAGGAGATCAGGATTGAAACCGGCCACGAATTCACTGGAGCGCGCATTGAAGATTCTTGAGCTGGTCTCCTCCACCCCAGGCGGCCTTACGCTTAGCAGCATCATGCGACGTTTAGGACTTCCCGCTGGCACCAGCCATTACATTCTCACCCGATTACAAAGCCATGCTTTCTTGTCTCGCGAGCCAGAAGACAAGCGCTACAAGATCGGGATCAAGCTGGTCGCGATTGCTCATGCCGCATTGCGCGATCTGGGACTTCGGCATCTCGCTGAACCGGCTCTTCGCCAGCTAGCCGCAGAAACTCGGCTGGGGGCCTTCATTGGGGTGCTGGAACAAAATGCGATCATGATTGTGGGTAAAGTTGAACAGCCCGGAATGCTGCCGATGAACATGGAGATCGGCGTGCGTTACCCAGCACATCGCACCGCCTTGGGAAAAGCGATTCTTGCGCACCGTACGAGACCGCAATTGCTGGCCTTCTGCCACGCCTGCGGCTTGCCCGGAGCGAGCCTGAGCAGGAACCTAACACGCAGTTTTCTTGCGCAATTGACCGAGGTTCGACGCAAGGGATACGCAGTCAACGACGAAGAACTCTTTATTGGTTTTCGTGCACTGGCTGCTCCGGTCGTAGATTCGGAAGAACACGCCGTAGCCGCCATAAGTGCTACCGGGCCTCGTTTTCAGTTGGATGATCCAACAGTCGTTGCTGCCGTCAAACGTGCTGCCCGTGATATCTCAAAACGCAGGCAGGCCAGCGGATTCATGTAGCGCCGCTCAACTGGAACAAAGAGGTGAACATCGTTCTGGTTACCGCAGAGTACTCGTCGGGGAGGAAGGCATACGGAATGGGCGGGCAGGCTTGGAAGTCGAAGGACGCTTCGATTGCCCGAACAGGGACGTGCACGCCACGAAGAAGAGCAACAGGAATGAGTCACTGAATCCACTGCTGCTAATCCGGCTTAAGGTGTTTCGCATTTACATTCAGACAAAAGGGTGAAGACTGTTTCTTTGTTGCCAATATGGGCCCATATTGGCAACACGTAACGACTGGCCGCAGAAAGTCGTCAAGCGTCTCGCGATGCGCTAGATGACGCGAGCAACCGCCGGAATGCGGCGCAGGGCAGCAGTGGTGATCCAGCTCAGGGCGATGGCCAACGACAAGACAATTGACAACTTGGCGAAACCGGACAGCTGTGATTTGAGCATTGCATATTGCAACCAGCTCACGAAAGCGTAGTGGACGAGGTAGATGCCATAGGCGTTGTCGCGCAGGCTGTCAAAGGTGCGCCGCGACTTCTTCGCGAACCGCACAAAGACTGCCAGCATGGCTACGCTCGTGGTTGCGCAGGTAATCGTAAATACCAGATCTATGCTGGCCTGCCACTGCGTCGACGCAGCTTTCCCAGTTGTTAGAACCGAAATGACCAACGCGCTGGTGGCCGCGAAAACCATGAGGGCTGCAACCGCCCAAAGCAACCAGCGGCGCGCCAGCTTGCCTCCCGATGCCAGAATTCCGCGTTCGATTCCGTAGGCGCCGAGCGAAATTCCGAGCAGGAAGTATACGAAGTAATGGAAAAGCCGGTTGGTTTGAAAAGCAAGGGGACCGAATTGCGTCCATGAGACGGGGCTGAATTTCATAGCCATCGGAAGATAGACGGGGGCCGACAAAGCAATTAAACATCCGAAGAAGCGCACAGGCTTGCCAGAAAAACGAGCGAAGAAGCATCCTGCAGCCTCTCCCCAGGTTGGTCTGTAGAAATACAATCCGGCGGCAACGAAATCAAACGCCAACAGCAACCACACGAACCATGCGGGGCCTGCCGGCCAAACGCCCAGGGAAAGCCATTGGTGCAGGAAGCCGCTGAGTCCGTGGTTCCCGGTTTGCAAGTAAGTCGGGTAGTAGGCGAGTGGCGCAATGATCGCAGCCGCACCCAGGAACGGTACCCCGAGGCGCAGAGCGCGGTCGCGGAGAAAGCCGGTGATTTGTTTTCGCTGCACGCTCTTCCAAAGGAACAAGCCGGAAATGAAAAACATTAGCGACATAAAGAAGGTGTCGTTGAACCCGACAAGAGCGTCAGCGCCACTCCATTTGTGCAGATCGACAATGGGGAACGCCTGCCACCATCGCGGCTGTGCTGTGAGCGACGGCGCCACTGGCGGCGCAAAGGTCGCATAGGCAAGCGCCGCATGATGCGCCACGACGAGCACCGTGATGAATGCGCGCAGGTAGCCGATCGAAACGTTGTAATCGGTGTTGGGCGCGCGGACTTTGCGCGGCACCGCTCTTAGTTCGGACACAGAAGTCACTGTTTGCGCCAGGCTCATAACATCTCCTTATCCAAGCCGCTCCGTGCGGCAGTTGCGGACGATTCAAGTGCATTTCAGTGACGACTCAGAAGACACACGTATCGCATGGCCTCCGGTCACGGCCTTCGATGACTCATCTTGTGTCGCTGCTGAAAGTTAAATAAAGTTGCGCTTCCTCGATTGCAGGTACAGAGTCACTCCCAGGATCACCAGGATCATGGCGAACTCCACGACTAGGATTTTCACCACTGCCGGACTCCACACCGCGACCGGGCCGCCCCATGTCTTGGTCAAGTCGGGCAGGCGGCTGGCGAGCAGGTACCAGGCAAGCCAGTAAGAAGAGTTCACGACGGCCATCATGGCCGTGGCCCATCCCTCCGATTCGCCTACGAGCGCGGTCCCGGTAAGGAGACAGAACCCGATCAAGGGAAAGTTCATTATGATCAGCCCCGCTGGAATCGCGCCGACTGGCAGAACATGTCGGCTGAGAATCATGAAGAACCCTGCGCCGAGTAGCGTCAGCCACAGAATCACGAACAGGCCAACTGTCGAAATAAGCTTCGCTGCCCCGTATCGTGCCGACGAAACAGGCAGACTCATAACGAACGCAAGCGTCTGCTTCTTTCTTTCGTTGACAATGTTCTGCATAGGAAGAAGGCACGCGCAGAACACCATCGAGACGAAAAAGAAGACAGTGCCGATCACCGCGGGAGTTTGTGTTCCGATCAAAAGAATTGACAGCGCAGTTGCCCCGGCAACAAACGTGAGCGTGATCAGTTGGCGCTGCAGCCGCCAATCCTTCAGAATTAACTGCAATTCCACGTTGGCTTTCATGCTTTCACCTCTTCCCGGCTGTGTTCCACATTGGCAACGAAGATCTCTTCCAGCGTCATGTTTTCGACGGCATGCACGCGCGCACCGGAGCTCTCATACGCGTTCGGAAGTTGAGGCTCGAACTCATTGGCAATTGCGACTGCCAGGCGGCCGGTTTGCTGAATTCCGATCACGCCCGGCAGTAACGGCAATTCAATTCCAACGGGTACTTCTAACCGCAGCCGCCGCCAGCGGTCTAGATACGACTCTTTGTCCATCGAATCGATGATCCGGCCTCGGTCGATGAACGTGATCCGATCGGAAATTTGTTCGATGTCATGGGTGTTTTGCGAAGAAAAAAGGATGCTGCGCCCTTCTTCGCCCATCACGCTGGTCAGCTCGCGCAAAACGTCGTGCCTCGCCACCGGATCGAGCCCAGTTGTCGGCTCGTCAAGCACAAGAAGTTTCGGCTTACGGGCAAAGACGAGCAGCAGTGTCGCTTTCACTCGCTGACCATGCGAGAGTCCCTTGACTTTCTGCTCCGCACGGAGCCCGAACCGCTTTAATAACAACTGCGCGTAGGCGTCGTCCCAAGAGGCATAAATTGACTTCATGAAATCGATGTGCCAGCCAAGTGTCATGGAATCGTAGAGACGCATGTCCTCGGAAGCGAAGCCGACGTCCCACTTCGCGGCAATCTGCTCCTG